>NZ_JARFTS010000009.1:0-131258 GCF_029167175.1 Shewanella sp. A32 | reverse complement strand
TGCGGGAGCTGGATTTGAACCAACGACCTTCGGGTTATGAGCCCGACGAGCTACCAGACTGCTCCATCCCGCGACTGTCTAAGTGGGGCGCACTATAGCCGTCTGCGATCCGCATTGCAAGGAGAGCTTTTGAAAAAAGTCACAAGCGTATAATTTTAATACGATTAAAGTACGCCTTTTGTGCAATTGTGCTTTATTTGCACGTCTGGGCATTTTTAGTATGTCGTCTACTTTCATCTGCCCTAACAACTTATCTTTTATGCCGGTGACAGGGTATAATAGCGGTTTTGTTGAAATTGCTTGGTTGATTGCATGTTGAATTGTTTTGCCGCTGTGCCTAAAGGGTTTGAATACACCCTGGCTCAGGAGATGCTGGCGCTGGGTGCGACGGATGTTAAAGAGTCTCAGGCCGGAGTCTACTTTACCGCCTCACTTGAACAAGTGTACCGCATTGTATTGTGGAGCCGTCTGGCGAGCCGGGTACTTATCCTGTTACATCAAGCCAGTTGCGAATCGGCTGAACAATTATATACAGCTGCCTATGCTATTGACTGGCCAGCACATTTCAGTAACCGCAGCACCTTTAGCATCGACTTTCACGGCATGGGCGGGTTTATTAATAATACCCAGTTCGGTGCCTTAAAGGTGAAAGATGCTGTGGTCGACCGTTTTCGCAATGCCGGTTTAAACCGGCCGGATGTAGAGCGAAATCAAGCGGATATTCGTATTGATGCGCATTATCGAAATAATCAGGTCACCATAGCGCTGAATGTTTCCGGGCCAGCATTGCATCAACGTGGTTATCGCCATGGTACTGGCGAAGCGCCCCTGAAGGAAAATCTTGCCGCAAATATGTTGCTGCGCACGCAGTGGGACAAACAGAGCCCCGTGGTCGATCCGTTCTGTGGTAGCGGTACCATCCTGATTGAAGCCGCCATGATGGCAGCAGACATGGCGCCAGGTTTGCTGCGTCAACGTTTCGGCTTTGAAGCCTGGTTACAACATGATCATGGCTTGTGGCAATCGATATCGGAAGAAGCGAAGGCCAGAGCGACTGTTGGTGTTCGCCGTTGTGAAGCTCGCTTTTTTGGTTCTGACATTGATTCCCGTATGGTAGCTTTGGCGAAACGCAATGCCGAGAATGCTGGTGTTGCCGAATTAATTCAATTTAACGTTGCCAACGCGCTGGACATTATGCCTCCGGCGACGGCGGGAATATTAGTGTCCAACCCACCATATGGTGAGCGATTGGGTAACGTTACCTCGTTACTGCAACTTTACTTTCAGTTCGGCGAACATCTGAAGAAGGATTTCGGTGGCTGGCAAGTGGCTCTGTTATGCAGTGAAGCCGAGCTATTATCAGCATTAAAGCTCAAAGCTGATAAACAGCTGAAGATGTACAACGGTGCATTGGAGTGTGCCTTTAATTTGTATACGCTGCATGTGAAAACTCCACAACGTGCTGCGGTAATGGCGCAACACTCAGGCGAAGCGCTCAGCGAAATTGCGGCTTCTTTTGCCAACCGGGTCAAGAAAAACCTGAAGCAGTTGGATAAGTGGGCCCAGAAAGAAAATATTGATTGTTACCGCGTTTATGACGCGGATATTCCAGAATATAATGTCGCCATTGATAAATATCAGGACTATCTGGTCATTCAGGAATATGCCGCGCCAGCCACTATCCCGGAAGCGGTAAGTAAACGTCGTCTGACTGACATTCTGTTGTCATTGCCGGGCGCTGCGAATATCCCCGCTGATAACATTATTCTAAAAACTCGCGAACGCCAGAAGGGCAGTAATCAGTATCAGAAATTGGACGGTGAAAGATTGGAGTTGGTGGCCAATGAATACGGTGCCCGATTCAAATTAAATCTGACAGATTATCTCGATACGGGGCTGTTTTTAGACCATCGACTCATTCGTAAGTTGGTGGGTAGCAAATCTCAAGGACGCGATGTGTTGAACTTGTTTGCCTATACCGGAACCGCGTCGGTGCATGCAGGTTTAGGCGGTGCCAAGTCAGTCACAACCGTTGATATGTCGAATACCTATCTGAACTGGGCCAAAGACAACTTTATGCTTAACGGTCTGACCGGGCGTCAGTATCGGTTTGAGCAAGGTGATTGTCTGCAGTGGATCCGCGATTGTCGGCAGAAGTTCGACCTGATTTTTATCGATCCGCCTACCTTCTCCAATTCCAAACGGATGGAGGATTCATTCGATGTGCAACGGGATCATGTGCAGCTGTTGCTATCTTTGGCGAAGTTGCTGAATCCCGGTGGCGAAATAGTATTTTCCAACAACAAACGTAAATTCAAAATGGATCTCGAAGCACTGCAAGCGACAGGATTGACTGTGGAGAATATGGATGAGCGGATGTTGCCACAGGATTTCCGTCGTAATCCGCATATTCACAATACCTGGCTGCTAACGAAACAGGATGAATCAGTATCAGTAGGTTTTGCCTGGCCTGAACAGGCTAAGCATTAAGACAGGAGCAAGTTTTGAGTCTGGTTCGTATTAATAATGGCTCGTTAGCCTATGGTTATATTCCGTTGTTGGAACATGCTGATTTCACCATAGAAGCCGGCGAGCGGGTATGTATTGTCGGCCGTAATGGTGCGGGTAAATCCAGTCTGCTGAAGATAATCAGCGGCGATGTATTGCTGGATGATGGCGAATTTAATATCGCGACAGATGTAAAAGTTAGTCGTTTGCAGCAAGACCCACCGAAAGCGGAAACGGGGACCGTTTATCGATATATCGCTGCGGGTCTGGCTGAGATAGGTGAACTTCTTGATCAGTATCATGAATTGTCGGTAGCAATCGCCACGATGAACGGTTCTGAGCAGGAGCAGGGGCTTGCTAGGATGGCTCGGCTGCAAGAACAACTAGATATTCATGATGGTTGGACGCTGGACAGCCGTATTCTGCAAACCTGCAAACTGTTGGGCCTAGATGATAAGACGCTTTTGTCAGAATTGTCCGGTGGCTGGCAACGAAAAGTGGCCTTAGCCAGAGCGTTGGTAAATGAGCCAGATCTGTTGTTGCTTGATGAGCCCACTAACCATCTGGATATCGATACCATTGAATGGCTTGAACAATTTTTGTTGAGCTTTAAAGGTGCAATAGCTTTTATCAGTCATGACCGTGGTTTTATTCAACGTATAGCGACCCGAATTGTCGATTTGGATCGTGGCGTTGCGACCTCTTGGCCAGGTAACTACCAGCAGTACCTCGACGGTAAGCAGGAATGGTTACGTGTTGAAGAAGAAAAAAACGCACAGTTTGATAAGAAACTTGCTGACGAAGAAACCTGGATCCGTCAGGGGGTTAAGGCTCGCCGTACCCGCAATGAAGGGCGTGTTCGTGCGTTAAAAGCGTTACGGATGGAACGTCTTGCGCGCATTGAACGTCAGGGCAACGCCACGATGAATGTCAGTGATGCAGAGCGCAGTGGCAAACTGGTGTTTGAAGTAAATGAATTAAACTATCGGTGGGCCGACAAGGATTTAGTGCGGGATTTCAGCACTCGTGTGATCCGGGGAGACCGTATTGCATTGATTGGCCCTAATGGCTGTGGCAAATCCACACTGATCAAATTGTTGATTGGTCAACTGCAACCTCAAAGCGGCTCTATTCGCACTGGGACAAAGCTTGAGATTGCATATTTTGATCAGTATCGAGAAGCCTTGGATGAAGAAAAAACCGTAGAAGAAAATGTGGGTGATGGCAAAAGCACCATCACCATTAATGGCAAAGATCGACATATTCTCAGCTATTTGCAGGATTTCTTATTCTCTCCTGCTCGAGCCAGAACACCAGTCAAAGCGCTGAGCGGCGGTGAGAAAAACCGCCTACTGTTAGCTCGTCTATTGTTGAAACCCGCGAATTTGATAATCCTCGATGAACCGACAAATGATCTTGATATTGAGACACTTGAATTGTTAGAGTCTCTGCTCACTGAATATCAAGGTACGTTGCTGCTGGTAAGCCATGACAGGGCGTTTATCGATAATACGGTAACCAGTTCCTGGTGGTATGCCGGTAATGGTCGATGGAGCGAGTATGTCGGCGGTTATCAGGATGCAGTTGCCCAAGGCGCGAGATTCTATCGGGAGTCTACGGAACCTGTTGCCGATAAGCCTGTCCAACAGAGCACGCAGGTGGCTAAACCCGTGGAGGTAAAGCCGCAAACTGGGAAAAAATTATCCTATAAACTCCAGCGAGAGCTGGATGCATTACCGGAGTTGATGGAGCAATTGGAGCAGGAGATCGCTGTATTACAGGAGCAGATTAACCTGCCGGATTTTTATGCTCAGGATCAGGCGGTAGTTGCCGATCAGTTGCAGCTGTTAGCTGACAAAGAACAGCAGTTGGATGCTTGCTTCAGTCGATGGGAAGAACTTGAATCACTGAAGTAAGCCACAATAACAAAACGGGAATAAATTGAATGAAGTTGAATAGTGCGCTGTCGTTGGTTGCGTTGAGTGTTGTCAGTGTGTTGCAAGTTGCTCAGGCTGCGTCAGTTTATGAAGTGGTCAACATTGAAGATGCAGATTTAAAAGGCACCCTCACTGATACTGCGAATGGTTACGGCCAGAGTGTTAATGCTAGTAATGAGCTTGTCGGTGTGTCTCGCGGCCGTACGAACCTCACGACTACCGATGCAGATGGCGCCACTACAATCACAGACGTACAGGACGCAATTAACGCCGATACCAGTATCACTTATTCGACTTTAACCGAAATTATTGGTAACAGCTTCACTTTTCATGCTTTAGAAAATGATGCTACAAGTCCTTGGCTGCCTACTTTTGAAAGTGTTAACGGAAGTATCGCACCTTCCGATGTCACAACCGATAACCCAAACAGCGTAGATTCCTACTTCTTTGATATCAATGATGCTGGTGTACGTGTCGGTTCCATGAGTGCTCCCGAAATAAAAATTGATTATGCCGGTAGCAGCACTAGTTACGATTATTGGTATTATCGCAACTATGAAAATCGCGGTTTTGTGAAGGCAAGTGCAGACGCAACCGAAGTGGAGTTACCGCCACCCTTTACTGAATACACCAATTCCAGCGATGTAACTGCTAATGTAGGTGGTGTGTCATCTGCCTCTGCGATCAACCAGAATAACCTGATTGCAGGTTATGGCAGCGTTGACTTAAGTACCTATGGCGCGAGTATCGTTTCTAGTTGTATCAGTAATGACAGTGATTCATCACCCGTCGATATTTGTATACAGAGTAATCAGTTTGATGGCTATTTGACCTATAAAACTCGCGCATTGGTATGGCAATACAACACTGATGGCAGTGTTACTCGCACCGAGTTACCGTTGGGGTTGGATCCCGGTACTAAAACTTATACCTTTTTGGCGCAAGGGATCGGTTTGAATGATAATGGGGTAGTTGTTGGACGTTCCCATGTCTATCGTAATGGCAATACTGATGACCTATATTACGATGCCGCTTATTGGACCAAAAATAGTGATGGTGAATACGAATACAACTGGATCCCAGTGGAGTCCAGTAGCGTATTAAGTTCAGTCGCATACGATATCAATAATTCCGGTATCGTGGTTGGTAGCTACACCAAATATATAGACGGTTACCAACGGACAAAATTCTTCGTTTATGACACTAATACTCCGGATACCAAGCCAGTAACGCCAAACGATTTCTATACCTATACTTCAGATCTTTCAAGTAAGGCTAAAGATATCAATAACCTTGGACAGGTAGTGGGTTATATTGAAACTTCTGAAGAAAAACAGTTGCCTCGACCTAAAGACGCGTTCCTCTATGATGTCAACACCCAGGAATTCGATGATTTAAATAACCTGTTAACTTGTGAATCGAAAGGTTATGAACAAGACAGTGATGGCAACTGGGCAAAACACCAATTTACTGTTACTGATGCATCTGGAAACACACTGACCTATGATGCTGATATCCGTATCGTTGAGGCTAACAAGATTAATGATGAGGGGGTCATTGCCGCCACCGCTTTTGTCAGAAAGCCGGTGTATGAAACTGATAGCAACGGTGATTTGGTACTAGATGACAATGGTAATCCTACCTTCTCATTGGATGGTAATGGTCAGCCAGTGACCAGTTATCTGCCGCGTATGGTAGTGCTTAAGCCAACATCCTCAGGTACTGCTTGTGCTATTGACAGCTCAACAAACTCGTCCAGTACCGCTTATAGCAGAAAAGGTGCGGCAGGTTTGGGCTGGTTATTGTTATTGCCTTTGGTATGGTTACGGCGTCAACGTACGCGCTAATCAATAAAAAATGAAGAAATCGGCACTTTTGTGCCGATTTTTTTTTACCTAATCTCAATTGGTTATTAAATATACGACAATGGTTGCTGTTTTTTTGATTGATCTGCAGCCGGAAAAGTTCTATTCATGTACAGGAAGCCATAGGCTTTTTATGTCGAATAGAACAGAGGATACTTGCATGAAGAGACAAAAACGGGATCGTTTAGATCGTGCCTTTTCCAAAGGATTCCAAGCTGGTGTTGGGGGTCGCTCCAAGGAACTTTGTCCGTATTCAAATCTTGATTCCCGTTCGCAGTGGCTTGGAGGCTGGCGCGAGGGAATCGATGGCCGATTGAACGGTCTATTCAACAAATGACCCACTTGCCCTCAGATGAGGGCATTTTTATGGGCTAACCATTGTTTAAGGATCAGAAGCTTGAAGTGTCAGTGAAAACACCGACTTTCAGTTCTGTTGCCGCATAAATTTCGCGGCCATCTACTGACAGCGTTGCGTCAGCAATCCCCATGACCAGTTTACGGTTGATCGTGCGTTTCAGGTGCAGATGGTAGGTCACTTTTTTCGCATTTGGCAGGATCTGGCCGGTAAATTTAACTTCGCCTACACCTAGCGCGCGACCTTTACCTTTAGCCCCTTGCCACGCGAGGAAAAAACCAACCAACTGCCACATAGCATCCAAACCAAGGCAACCAGGCATTACCGGGTCATCAACAAAGTGACAGCCAAAGAACCACAGGTCAGGATTGATATCCAATTCAGCGATAATCTCGCCTTTGCCATAACGGCCGCCATCCTCATTGATTGTCACAACGCGATCAACCATCAACATATTGTTGATAGGGAGGCGAGGGGCATCTTTGCCAAAGATTTCACCGTAACCACAGGATACGAGTTCTTCTTTACTGAAACTGTTCGATTTTGTCATTGTTAAAACCACATCTCATACAAGTGCTGCAAGATTAGCGAACAGGTGTAAGCTAAACAACTCCGATCAGCACTTAATTCCGCATAAATACCAACTTACCCAGTAAACGCATGATAATGCCTGGTTGATCATCGGTATTCCCGGCTAATCCATCAAGCCTTAATTGCACCATTCCATAAAGTGAATCAGGGGGGAAATCGCCATCTTTATCCGGTTTCCCAGCAACTTTTCCCATCAACAAGGTCACCGCCTGGTCAACATGACTAATTTCATAGAGATGAAACTTGCCGGCAGCCACAGCATCAATGATTTCCTGAGGGAGATTCAATTGCTGCACGTTAGAGCGGGGCATAATAACACCTTGCTTACCGGTCAGTCCGTGGCGATTACAGAGGTTAAAGAAGCCTTCAATTTTTTCGTTTACACCACCAATAGCCTGAACATTGCCAAATTGGTCGAGGGCCCCTGTGACGGCTAATCCTTGTGCAATCGGCTGCTCAGCAATCGCGGATATTAGACTGCAATATTCAGCCAATGACGCGCTGTCGCCATCAATTTCCTGATATGACTGTTCAAAGACAATATTTGCATTTAGATGTAATGGCTCATCACGACCGAATACACGATAGAGGCATCCTGAAAGGATCATCATCCCTTTAGCGTGGATATTGCCGCCTAGTTCTGATTTGCGTTCAATATCCGCCACTTCACCATCGCCGTAGTGCACGGAAGCTGTGATCCTGGCAGGTTCCCCATAGCAATAATCACCAGAGTCAATAACCGTCAAACCATTAATCTGGCCAATCATCTCGCCATCAGTTGGCAGGTAGATGAATTTATCGTCCACATTTTGTATCGACACCATCTCTTGGCTGTTGTGGCGTTGCTTCCGCTGTTGCAAGGCTCTATTGATGCTCACACCGTCTATTTCGGTTGAATTTGCATAGTGTGCCGCTTCAAGTAGCAATTGACAGATATCGTTAGAGGCCAGTGTGAGTCGTTGCTGATGTTCTGTTTGTTTACTGGCATATGTCAGTAGCGGAAACAAACTATCTTGCGTTAATGACAGTGACACCAATGCCGCAACTTGTATTAACCATTGCAAATAGTTTTGTTGATCACCTTGTTGACGATCCCATTCGAAGGCCATCTCGCCATATAACGTAACATTGTCTGAAAAATAACGTTCGCTGCTGAGTAAATCCCCATAATAAGCGGCCGGCCCGATTAAAACGATTTTCGCTTTTAATTCGCACCAACTACCTTGACGGGAATAGCCCCCTTGTTCTAATGCATCCAGCAGCATTTCCCAGAGACTATCTCGTTTCAATAACGACTCTATACAGATGAACAACAAGTGATGTTTCGCCAATTCACCTGCTTGTTTGCCATGACCAAACAACTGGGAGCGCAGAATGCGACCATGTAAATAGTTGCTGGGCAGCGTTGACATTGCTGTGAGTGCCGTGAACAAACCACGACGATGTATGCCGGGAAAATCGGCTAAATACATAGCGTGATGATGTTTCCCTAACAACAGAGAAAACGCATCAATCAATCGTTGTTGCTGAAAGAGTAAGTCACTGGAACCACTGGTTTCAGGCAGCATTGGATTAGCAAATACTGGTGCTAAATGATTGGCACTAATTAAACTTGGATTCATTATTGTCGGACTTCATGATGCCGGACGGATTGTTAATGGCGTAATTTTATCACATTGTGACTTAAGGCCGCAGCGTAAATCCCTGCAACCGGTTTGATAAAAAGCTGAAAAATAGTCAATCAGGTGCAAGCTGAACAGCTTTTGAGCGGGAAAACATAATATTTAAAAATAAAGGTTTACAAGGCTAAATGGAGCTTATAATATTTGCGCCGTTCGGAGGGGTGGCAGAGTGGTTGAATGCACCGGTCTTGAAAACCGGCGTGGGTTCGCGCCCACCCAGGGTTCAAATCCCTGCTCCTCCGCCATATTCCGAAAGCCCGCTGAATTCAGCGGGCTTTTTCTTTTTAAATTCGTGCTCAATTACCGGGTTTATCATTTTTGGTTTCTATATCATCAACATTGGGCGTGTTTTAAACAGCAGCATTCGTTGATTACATGTTGTTAACTTTCGTTATATATCATGAGGTTAACTTTAACTTTCTTTAATCTCTAATATCAGCTAAATTAATCCGGACAGTGCCTGGTTGGGCCTTCCCCGCAGCCAAAAATAATAAGGTGGGTTAACGTTGATTTCAGTGTATTTGGTGGATGACCACGAGTTGGTCAGAACCGGGATCCGCAGAATTTTGGAGGATGAAAAAGGGATCCGGGTGATCGGCGAAGCCAATGATGGTGAGAGCGCCGTTCAATGGTGTCGGCAGAACGAAGCTGATGTCATTCTGATGGATATGAATATGCCTGGTATTGGGGGCCTGGAAGCAACCAAAAAAATCCTGAGGTATCAACCTGAGGCCAAAATTATCGTGCTCACCATTCATAGTGAGGATCCGTTCCCGACAAAAGTCATGCAAGCCGGAGCCTCTGGTTATTTGACGAAGAGTGCGCGTCCTCCTGAGATGCTGCAGGCCATTCGTCAGGTGGCAATTGGCCAGCGTTATCTTTCGCCGGAAATCGCGCAGCAAATGGCGCTCAGTCAATTTAATCAGACAGACGATAATCCCTTTAAGTCATTATCAGAACGTGAGCTGCAGATCATGCTGATGATCACGAATGGCGAGAAGGTGAACGACATTTCCGAACAGTTGAGTCTTAGCCCTAAAACGGTAAATTCTTACCGCTATCGCTTATTTGCCAAATTGGGGATTAGCGGTGATGTCGAGCTGACCAAACTGGCAATACGTTATAAAATGCTTGATGCAGGTCAGTTTTAACGCTGCCTTTCTGTTTATCGTCCATATTGGTCCAATCGTGTCAGCACCTTGGACCATCGTGATAATAAGTTCATCACGTTATCACCATTGAGCTGAGTTATGCCGCAGTCGTTTAATGCCACAATGTTTCTCAAGAACCTGACATCTTCTCCCGGTGTGTACCGTATGTATGATGTCAGTGGTACAGTGATATACGTCGGCAAGGCGAAAGATCTAAAAAAACGGGTATCCTCATACTTCCGCAAAAATTTACCCAATATAAAAACGCAGGCACTGGTGTCGCATATCGCTAATATTGATGTGACACTTACCCATAGCGAAACAGAAGCACTGATCCTCGAAAACGATTATATCAAGCGTTATCAACCTCGATATAACGTGTTATTACGGGATGATAAGTCCTATCCGTTTATTTTTCTCAGCCAACATCAACACCCACGTTTAGCCTACCACCGTGGTCCTCAACGAGAAAAGGGCCAGTACTTCGGGCCATATCCCAATGGTGGTGCCGTTAGGGAGAGTCTGCATCTAATGCAGAAGCTGTTTCCAATCCGCCAATGTGATGACTTGTATTACAAAGCGCGTTCTCGTCCTTGCCTGCAATATCAGTTAAAGCGCTGTAGTGCGCCTTGTGTCGGAAAGGTCTCCGATGACGAATATCAAGAACAGGTGAAATTAGCCACTTTGTTTTTGAAAGGCAAAGATCAACAGGTGATTGCCAGTTTGGTGGCAAAAATGGAACAAGCCGCAACCGAGCAGCGGTACGAAGCGGCGGCGCAATTTCGCGATCAGATCATGGCGCTGCGCCGGGTGGCCGAACAACAGCAAGTTTCATCCTCTCACGGCAATCTGGATGTCATTGGTGTGCATTACGGTTCTGGGATTGCTTGTTTTCATTTGCTGTTTATTCGTGAGGGTAAAATCTTTGGGAGCCGTAGTTACTATCCAACGGTACCTGCAGAAACTGAATTGGCAGAAGTCTTGCGCGCATTTATGCTGCAATTTTATCTCAATACCGAAGTACACCGGGCATTGCCACAAGAGATCCTTATCAGTGAACATTATGAAGAACTGGAAGAATTAACGAGCGTATTGTTTGAGGCGCTGGGGAAAAAAGTGGTTGTTAAAACCAGTGTTCGCGGTGATAGGGCAGGATACCTGCGACTGGCCAAAACCAATGCTACTAATGCAGTGAATACCAAGTTGTCCCATCGTAATACCGTGGAACAACGTTTTCTGTTGTTGGAAGAAACGTTGGAATTGTCAAAGTCTATCGCCCGAATGGAGTGTTTCGACATCAGTCATACCATGGGGGAAAGTACTGTTGCTTCCTGTGTGGTGTTTAATCGTGAAGGTCCGCAAAAATCTGAGTATCGGCATTACAATATCAAAGGTATTACGCCCGGTGACGATTATGCCGCTATGAAGCAGGCCTTAGAAAGACGTTTTGATAAAATCACTGATGATTCCAGAATCCCGGATATTGTGTTTATCGATGGTGGATTGGGGCAGCTTCGCATGGCTCAAGAAGTGGTGAATCAAAAATTTAATGGCCACGATAACCCACCACTGCTGATCGGTGTTGCCAAAGGCGAGAGCCGTAAGCCAGGTCTGGAGACTTTAATCTTTGGCGATTCAGAAGAAAGCTTTAGCCTGCCTGATGACTCTGAAGCGCTACATCTTATCCAGCATATTCGCGATGAGTCACATCGATTTGCCATCACCGGACATCGAAATCGCCGCCAAAAAACACGGAATACCTCATCGTTAGAATCTATACCCGGTGTCGGGCCAAAGCGTCGCAAAGCCTTGCTGCAGTACCTCGGTGGCTTGCAAGAAGTCAAGGGGGCGAGCGTCAGTGAACTGGCTAAAGTGCCAGGGATTAGTCCAGAAATGGCGCAAACAATTCATGACGCATTGCGGGGTTAATGAAAATAGGGCAAGATTGTCGGTGCAGACAATAACGTGGTTTTATCATGCCTTTCAATCTCCCTATCGCCTTGACCTGGTTCAGGTTGTTCCTGTTACCAGTGTTTGTATTGGTGTTTTATTTGCCGTACCACTGGATGCATTTTTTGGCGGCATTTATCTTCTGGTTAGCAGCGATTACCGATGCACTTGATGGCTATGCCGCCAGAAAGTTACAGCAGTCAACGCGCTTTGGCGCATTCCTCGATCCGGTTGCCGATAAGCTGATGGTGACAACGGCGTTGGTGTTGTTAGTCGAAGAATACAATACCGCGTGGCTGACACTGCCGGCGTTATTCATGATAGGCCGAGAAATAGTGATTTCAGCTTTGCGTGAATGGATGGCTGAAATAGGTAAGCGCGGCATTGTTGCAGTTTCTTGGATTGGTAAATATAAGACTGCAGCGCAGATGGTGGCGATTATTGGATTGATTTGGCAGACTGGGCCGATTATGGTGACAACCGCTTATGTTCTGCTATATATCGCAGCCATACTCACTTTCTGGTCAATGATGAATTATATTCAGGCGGCTTGGAAAGATTTGACTGCCGCTTGATGTGAGCTATGACACGAAACTGCGCAGATAAGATTAATTAGTGCTCATACAGCCGCTTATCGCTGATTTCTGCGTTGACAGTCAAAGGTAAACCAGTAGAATGCCAACCCGTGAAAGCGCAAGGCTTTTACAGTATCTAGTGCGACATTAGCTCAGTTGGTAGAGCGATACCTTGCCAAGGTATAGGTCACCGGTTCGAACCCGGTATGTCGCTCCAAAAAAAGGCGCGATGGCAGAGTGGTCATGCAGCGGATTGCAAATCCGTGGACCTCGGTTCGACTCCGGGTCGCGCCTCCATTTAATTATACTTGCTCCGTTTTCTCCCTTTAAAAAGTTTTTCTGCAGTTGTCGTCTGCTGCAAATTTGCTTATTGCCACAAAATTTCATCAGGCTTTGCCATACTTTAGTAACACTGGAGGGCAAGTTATGAAGGAATATTGGTACTGGCCTTTATTGTTGTTATGCCTGATCACACAAAATGTTCGGGCCGGCAGTAGTAATGAAATGGCATTGCAAACCTTAACTGGTCAGTTGCAGATGCTTTCACTATTGCCAGATCAAGCTGCATTGCGACTTAGCTTGCAGCAGTTACAGCAGACATCGTCATCTGTGGTGCCCTCCGGACAATTATCTAACGCGGAGCAAGAGATTGCCGCTTTTTGGCAACAGCAGGGCGTCAGCTTACCGTTTGCGTCGTTGCCGGAAAGTGCAACTCCGCTGCAGCGTGCAATCGCATTGGAGCCTCAACGTCAAGAGTATCAACTGACGCTAAATCGCATTCAATATCTGTTGTGGTTAAAAAATCAACCTTGGCCAGAGATCGTACCTAAAGGATGGTTGCGTCCCGGTGATAACCACGCGGTTATTCCTCAGATAGCACAGCGCTTACTATGGCTTGGTGATCTACAAGAACCTCAAACCAATGTGTATGACTATTCGGAGGAACTGGCCATCGCAGTTAAACATTTTCAGGCACGACATGGTTTAAAGGTCGACGCGGTAATCGGGCCACAAACTCTGCGGTGGCTGAATGTTACGCCTCAACAACGAGCGACAATCCTGGCACAACAATTTGTCTCAGAGACCATTTATCGTCAGCAATTACCCGATAGCTATATTCTGGTCAATGTTCCTGCCTATGAGTTGTCGCTGGTGGATGCGGGAAAATCCGTCATGCAATCAAAGGTAATCGTCGGCCTACCTTACCGACAGACACCGCTGTTGCAAAGCCGCATTTCCAGCATAGTGCTGAATCCGGGTTGGCACGTGCCTCGTAGCCTGTTGCGTAAAGATGTATTACCACATATTCGTAAAGATGGTAATTATCTGCGTGACAGAGATTTCCTGGCCTATGATGCTGAGGGCAAGGTGGTGAGTCAAACTGCTGCCGAGTGGCAACAATTAGCGCGAGGGCCTTTCCCTTATCGATTAGTTCAGCAACCGGGCCGTCATAGTGCGCTGGGCCGCTACAAGTTCCATTTTGATAACAGTTTTGATGTTTATCTGCATGATACCCCTGAAAAGCAGCTGTTTTCCAAAGCGGAAAGGGCTTTTTCATCGGGTTGTGTCCGGGTAGAGAAAGCCGACGAATTGGCACAGTGGCTAGCGCAGCACCGTGTGAAGGACCAACGTACCTGGCGCAATATGCAACAGGATTATCACACTACGCAGTGGTTCTCGCTCAAACAACCATTGGCGGTATATCTTGTCTACTGGACTGCTTGGGTTGACGCACAGGGACGGGCGCAGTTTCGTGACGATATCTACCACAAATTTTCCTCAGTTGAAGAATTGAGATAAATATTTGCCAATAGGGGAAAAATGGTCTACTACCTTGGTCAGTATTGTGCAAAACATGCACAACCTCACGTAATCAATGGTTGACCCAACTATAGAAAGCGGTTAATTTTTGGACGTTTACCGTGCGTTTAAGAAAGATAAGGTGGTTAAATTGTCAGTAGTATGTCCTGCCCGCAGGCAGTTGTTGAAAGGCCTCGGAGGCGTGGCGTTGATGTCCCTTCTTCCCGCAAAAGCCATGGCTAGCCGTTCTACTAAAGGCAGCCGTTCTCTCAGTTTATATAATATTCATACCGGTGAGCGTCAGGATGGTGTTTATTGGGTAGATGGTCAGTATATAGGCGATACTTTATCCTCTTTTAATTATCTTCTAAGGGATTTTCGACAAGATCTTGAAGTCCCGATGGATAAGCGCTTGTTTGATTATTTGCATCAGTTACAGTCGAAACTGGGTACTTCTGAAGAGGTTCACGTAATATCCGGATACCGTTCACCTAAAACCAATGCGATGCTGCGGTCTCACAGTAGTGGCGTGGCTAAAAAGAGCTATCATATGTCGGGCATGGCAATGGATATCGCCATGCCAAGTGTGAAGCTCGCGCACCTACGAGACGCTGCATTAAGCCTTAAGTTAGGTGGCGTAGGTTACTATCCAAAATCGGGATTTGTGCATATCGATTGTGGCCCAGTACGTCACTGGTAATTTTACTGGTAATACTGACTTGTCGCTCTGCTATCGCTGTGGTAATATCCGCCCGCTTTATACGAGGCCGCCGTTGGTCGAAAATGGTGGCCGCTTATTTTTTAACTAGAGAGTAATTCTTATGTCTTACACTATTCCAGCTGCTACCCGCACAGAGATTGGGAAAGGTTCGAGCCGCCGCCTGCGTCGTGAGGGTAAAGTTCCGGGCGTTATCTACGGTACTGGTAAAGAACCCGTATCTATCATTTTTGATCACAAAGATATCATCAACGTCCAGGCTAATGACGATTTCTACACCAGCGAGCTGACTATTCTGCTTGACGGTAAAGAAGTGAAAGTGCGTGCTCAGGCAATGCAGCGTCACGTGTTCAAGCCAATCATCGAACACGTAGACTTTGTTTACGCTTAATACGTAACACTTCTGAGAAAAAGCGCCTGATGGCGCTTTTTTTATCGGTGCAATAAGCTGTTAGCAATTACAAATCGAAGCTGTAATAGATATCCAGCGACTGGCCGACCGTACTGGTAACTGACTCCAGATAGAGTTTTGATAACAGGTAATATCTGACGGTCATTTCATAGCCAGGCGTAAATACGCCAACACCATATTTCAGCATCAAGTCTTTACCCAAATATCCACTGATTGCGACTTTACCATCGTCATCGGTATCCAATTGCACGTTTGAAAAACCAAACTTTTCGACCAATCCCGCAGCAGTATTACCGATATTACTCAGCGCTTGTCCCCCGCCAGATACCTGACCACTAATAGCCATCGCAGCACTGAGCATCAAAGAGTTGTTCTGGCTAGCGTCATAACCTTTGCCTTGCACAATGTAGGATAATATCTCAGCCTGCTCTTTGGTGGGGTTGGAAAACAGCGTGACCACAGGTTTCCGAGGTGTTCCGGTGACGCGCACACCCGCGACCACATCCTCATCTTTGATTTCTCGTATAGCTTCGATATTAAGATTAGGTACCTGTGGCGGTCCGACAAACTGCAACTCACCGGTGGTGATGGTTAAAGTTTGTCCCATAAAGCGGTAACTACCATCTAAAACGCGGATGTTACCAAATAGCTGTGCAGGTTTGTTGGCGAGTTGCTGCAAACGAAGTGTGCCGCTCAATATCCCTTTCAGACCATAGCCATCAATGGCGACTTTATTGCCGACATTCACACTAAGGTCAGCATTGATGGCCATTGGCGGTGACCGCTTTTGTGCAGCCGCAATATTGTCATCAAACACCACATCTTGCGATACGTTGATGCCCCCATCAGGCAATTGCACTATGGTAATTGTGCCGGATGGCACACTTACATTACCCTTAACATCAAGTAATTGTGGTGTGACATGCAGTTGCAGATTTGGCGATACTTTTAAGATTGCCAGTGGCGGTTGGATGATGGTCAGATCGTTACCCGTCACTGCCAAATCGCCAGTAAATCGACCATCAGTCCAACGGATTGTTCCTTGCATCTGACCTTTGCCTTCGCCCATTATCCAGTGGCTGGCAACCGTGGCTTGTTGTCCAGCAAATACCAGCTGTAGTTGCAGTTGTTTGATTGCGGTTGGGTTACTGGTGCTCACCAGTTCAGCATTATCAACCTGTAATTGACCACTAAATTGAGGTTCATTTAATGTCCCGCCAATGTTGACGTCTGCATTTACCAGCCCTGTGAGTGTTTGTAATTGGGGGAGCAATTTTTGCAATGGCTGCAGATTGATCCGTTGCATTTTCACCGTCCCCTTTAATGCATGTTCAGGTGTAACCGCGATGGATAATTGACTGTGAAGTTGCAGAATATCTCCAGCGGTGAATGTCACTTGAGTTGTCAGTGATTGCTGGTTTAGCGAGGCTTTGATATAGCCACCATCAAAATCAATCGCAGTTTGCTTTCCCTTCCCGTCTGGAAGGGTGAGACGACCTGAACCAATATTAAACAGCAGTTCAGCGGTTGGCTTGGATTTCGGTTGCCAACTGATACTGGCATCCATCTTGGCTTGCCCATGCCAAGTAATGCCTTCCGGCAAGACATTGGCTAATAAGGGGGCTGGCGTTCCGGCGTAATGAATAACGGCCTGGCCTTTATCTGTGAGATTCACGGGGTGTTGCAAACAGACAAGGTTATCCGTTGCTTGCAGACACAAGGGTGACAATAATCCTCGGCGTTTGGATAAATCCCAGTCAAGAGAAGCGGTATATTGTAATTGCCAATAACCAATCGGGGTATCCAAAGAAAATTCGGTTAGCTTGGCTTTTAATTGATGTTTCGACGGATCATATTGATTAGCCAGCTTAGCATTGACACTTTGGCTGCCTTTACCCTCAACCGTCACCTGTTGCTGATAGATATCGCCGTCAGTTTTTACTGTCAGAAGATCAAATTTCTGATTGTTTACGGTAAGAGCCTTCCCGATCAGCTGTAAGGCGAACGCATGTTGATCTAAAGGTAAGTAGTGACCGTTAATGCTAGCATTGTCCAACGCATACTCTTTAAAGCTGAGTTGGGCGGCATTGCCATTCAGTGTTAACTTCGGATGCAGCTCATCCCCACGCACGTTGATATCAGCATTAATACTGCCGTGTGCCAGCGGATAAAACATCGCCAGTTCTGGGATGGACAATTGACCGTTGAGATCCCATTTATCGCCTGCATTACCATCAAGGGAAAGATGAGAGTTGAAGGCGGTCAGTTGTAAGCCTTTACTGTGAATATGCCACTGTTGATCAACATCGGCACTTCCGGTTAATACAAACGGTGTTTTAGCGGCTGAACCTCTAACGTCGGCATTGCTAACCGCTACCCGCCAGCGCTTATCGTCAACATAACCTTCGGTGCTGAAGCTGCCGCTGATACTACTTTCTGGAATATCAAACGCATTGGCGGGCAGGGTAATTTTAGTGGCGTTCAGTTCTTCCAATCCGACCTGTGCCTGCCAGTTAATGCCTTTGGCATAATCCAAGTTTCCTTTCAGGGTGACTTGTCCGGCTGCAGACCACGCTTTAAATGCTGTCAGCGTTAACTGTTGTTGCCGATGAGTCAGATCACTGCTCAGTTCCACTCGTTGTACCCAAGGGGTATCAACGTTTCCGCTCACCTTGATGTGTTGTTGAGTAAGTGAGCCTTGGCTTTGCAAATCGAGGGCAGAGACTGAATATAGGGGTTGCGCAAGCGGCCAATGTAACTGGCCTTGTTTTACGGTAAGTTCGTAGGGCAGGGTGCTCTTGGATAAGGCTATTTTGCCAGTGATATCTGCCTGTTGATCTCCCTGGAGTTGGATATCCGCTTGCAGGGAATCGAAATCGCCACTCAATGTTGCGGTCACTTGTTGTTGCTGTAACCCAGGGAATTGCGGAATCTGTTGAATGTTCAGATGGCTATGGATGGTCAGCGGATAGGCACCAGACAACGCAAGCTCGCCTTGGAGAGTACCTTCACCATAATCGTGACGAACCGTAAGATGTTGTATAGAAATTTGATTTCCGATAAAACTGCCCTGCAAATCGATCCCTGGAAATTTATCCTGGCGCTTACCAAGACTCAGGGTTGAATCGCTTAGAACAGCAGACTGCACATTAAGCGGAAACGGCATTGATACCGTGGGCAACGCGGCTAAAGGCCAGGATTGCACGGTATTATGGGTTACATTAACCGCTTTATCTTCGCTATTTAACGGAATGTCGGCGGATAACCCTTGCGCTTTTAGCGTTTCTACCATCAGCCCGGTTCGCTGCCAAACGGCACTGAGGCTGATGTCAGTCGCTGCAAAGTGCATATCATTGACTTGCACCGACACATCCTGCAACTGCCCATTCTTGAGCTGGATCCCGAATGGGAGTTGTAACTCCTTAATTGCGGGCGATTCGGCTACAGCATCTGCCGCTGACGCAATATCCGCTGTATTCACATTAACCTGGGTTTTACCGACATGCAGGTCATCCACGCAAAGTTGTGCTTGTAGCAGGCAGGCAGGGCGCCACTGCAATACTAATTTTTCAGCATTAACATCGACACCCGCCATGCGCCAAGAGGCACTATTTAACGCCAATTTGTTATTAAGAGTTCCACTCTGGTAACTGATATTGAGTCCTGGCACTGACCAGTCTGCGAGTTTGACAAGCACATGCGTGCCAATACCGGTGCCAACCAGTAACGCCACTAATAACAATATCAATACTGGAAGATAAACCAGCAGCCGAATTAACCAAGCGATGGTTTTCGATAATGTCGTTCTGGGTCTTTTCTCCGGCCGCGGTGAACTCCTCGGCACATCATGTTCCGCCGTCATAGTTCAGTCCCCATGGTCAGGTGGATACGCCAAGGGCGGTAGTCGATATCTGGGTCATGCACCCCAAATCCGATATCCAACTTAATTGGCCCCAAAGGTGAAATCCAGTGAACACCGCCACCAACCGATACGATAGGCGCCATTTGCCCGTTATCGTAGGCATTACCCGCGTCAACGAAGGTGGCAACACGCCATTGAGGTGTCAGGTAATACTGATATTCAACACTGCCAACAGCGAGGTAGCGGCCGCCAATCACTTCACGCGATAACACGCCGTCACTGTTAGTAAATTCGCGATATGGTCCAAGCTCTTGATAACTGTATCCCCGAATACTTTGATCGCCGCCCGCAAAATAACGCAAGGACGGAGGCACCAAGATCAGATCATTATCTGTCACCACATTCAGCCCCAGATCTAATCGGGCAACGAAGCGGTGTTTATCGAAGAAGGTGTCAATCCATTTGAAGCGTGCCTCAAACTTACTGAGGCGCGCATCTGAACCTAGCGTCGGGTCGGCATAAGCCACACTATAGAGTTGCCGGTAACCGGATTTAGGGTCGAGACTCGCATCCCCGCGCACCGTCTTACTGATGCTGGCACCAAACAAAAAGAACTGCGGATCATAGGTGACATCTGCTTGTGTATATTGCTCTCGCAGAGCATCTAACGAATAGTTAAATAACCAACCATGACCTAGTCGTTTATTGCGGCCGACACCAATCAAACGCTTGCGGGACTCCAATTGTCCGGTATTACTGAACTGTTGGGTGGCACTGTCGAGCTCTTGGGTCACACCATATTTATCCCATAGCAGACCAAAGCGCAGCTTTAGCTGATCATCTAAAGGATGACTTAATGGAATGGTATAGGTAAATAACATCTTGGGTCTGTCGGGCGACCACTCAATACTGGTTTCCTGAAAATGACCAAACCGATTGATCTGTGGTGTTCGCCAAATCAACTTTACCCGCGGTTCGATTTCGCTGCCCGCACTGTTACCAATATCTGCGCCTAAGCCCACTTGGAAGGAGTGATCGGGTTTGGGCGATAACTCCACTTTTACTGGGACTTGGTCATCGCTTAATTTGTCCACCTGGGGCAGCACCTTTATGCTGTCGAAATAGCCGGTATCCACTAGCTGCTGATTTAGCGATGATAAGCGGCGGGCGCTGTAGGTGGCATTCGGCTCAAACGGGACTAACTTATCCAGAAAACCTGCTTCAAGAGTCTGGCCTTCGAAACTGATGTGACCAAAGTGATAACGTTTCCCTGAGTCATAACGCAAATTAATTTTGGCCAGATTAAGCTCTCGATTAACGCGGATTTCTGCCACGGTATAGTGGCCATCAAAATAACCACGCGACAAAGCCAACGTTGCCAACTGCGCTTTTACACTTTCATAACTGCCGTGATTTAGATTATCACCAGGTCTGATAGATACTTGATCTAACCATTGATTGACCACCGGATCGTTGAGGATCTCTCCATCCAGCACGATATCGACCCATTGAATATGGGTAACATCACCGGGCGTCACAGTGAGTGTTAACTGCCAGGGGCCCTTGTCATTCTCTACCAGCTGCTGTTTAAGTTTACCATGGTAGTAGCCGAGGGACTGCAGCGCATCCTGAACACTGTTGCTGGCATCAAACAGCCAGGCGCGGCGTTGAGCATCGTTTTCGGGGAGCGGTCCTAGATGCGCAAGAATATTGCGCTTTAGCGCACCATCAACACCGTCTATTTGTAGCTTCAATAGCTCTTTCGCTGTTGCAAAGGATGACAGCGGTAGTGTTAGTGTCACAGCTGTTAACAGCCATAAACATATAAAAATAAGGCGTTTGACCGACAAAAATGCAATCCGTTTATCCACTATCCCTATAGGATATTGTTACCTTTGCTCCATTACCAAGCAAGCAGCAGATTGTTTTTAGCAGGCAAAACCGTTACAAAGGTTTGTAGTTGTTAACGTGGAAGCAAAATAATGAAAACCAAAATAAAAAAACTCTGGACAGCATTAGCTCTGCTGGCTGTCCCATCATTACCGGCGATGGCTGCTGAGCCACCTTTTGCCATCGTCATTCATGGCGGCGCGGGTACCATTTCAAAAGCGAAGTTAACCGATGATCAGCTTAAACAATACCGCGCCAAGCTTACCGAAGCCGTGAATGCCGGATATAAAGTTCTGGATGATGGCGGCAAGAGTATTGATGCAGTGCAAGCGGCGATCAATGTGTTGGAAGACAGTCCGCTCTTTAATGCCGGAAAAGGCGCCGTATATACTTGGGATGGCAAACATGAGATGGATGCCTCGATGATGGATGGCAGTACCATGAACGCGGGTGCTGTTGCTGGTGTGAGTCACATTGAACATCCTATCGATCTCGCCCGCGCGGTGATGGAAAAATCTGAGCATGTGATGCTTTCAGGCGCCGGGGCTGAAGAATTTGCATTGACGCAAGGTTTTACATTAGTGCCTGCTACCACCTTTGATACCGACTATCGCTACCAGCAACTGCTGGATGCCAAAGCCAAAATCACTGCGGCAGAAAAGGAGGACTATCAAGCCAAAGTCAATCCGCAGAACCTGGATTACAAGTTCGGTACTGTGGGGGCTGTTGCACTGGATAAACAGGGAAATCTCGCTGCGGCAACGTCTACGGGTGGGATGACCGCCAAACGTTATGGTCGTATTGGTGATTCTCCGATCATTGGTGCGGGCACCTATGCTGAAAATGGCGTATGCGCAGTATCTGCAACAGGTTGGGGAGAATATTTCATTCGTTACCATGTGACGGGCGATATCTGTGCCCGGGTGAAGTATCTGCATAAATCGATTATTGAAGCGGCAGACGAAGTGATTAACCAGCGACTGGTTAGCGCTGGTGGCACTGGCGGCGTTATTGCACTTGACCAACGAGGTAACATCGCCACGCCGTTCAACACTGAAGGCATGTATCGCGCCAGCCGTAAAAACGGTGAAGAGCCGTTAGTGATGATCTG
Source organism: Shewanella sp. A32 (assembly GCF_029167175.1). NCBI lineage: Bacteria > Pseudomonadati > Pseudomonadota > Gammaproteobacteria > Alteromonadales > Shewanellaceae > Shewanella > Shewanella sp. A32. Next base: position 108,851 of record NZ_JARFTS010000009.1, on the reverse strand, counting down.
GCGTGATCAGTAAAAACTAATTAAGGCAATCGACTATTCGCGTTTCCCCCGAGCTCTGAATCACTACTACACTTAAAAAGTAAACTTTCATCTTTGGGGAAAATGTAATGGATATCAAAGTCAGTGACCATATGGATCGTAAACCGGTGTTGTTATCGCCGGAGATGACCATAGCCGAAGCAGTAGATCATCTGCTCAACCAACATAAGGCCGGAGCACCGGTTGTGGCGGCAAATGGCCAGTTGGTGGGCTTCCTCTCACAACAAGATTGCATGGCGGCTATGCTGAAAAGCAGCTATTACTGTGATTTAGCTGACCTGGTGAAAGACCGTATGCGTACTGATGTGTTGTGGGTTAATCCTGACCACAGCGTATTGTTACTGGCAGAACAGATGCTGGGGCAGAAGCCTAAAATCTATCCTGTGGTCGAAAACGGGCAGGTGGTTGGGGTGATTGACCGTTTCAATGTGCTGTCAGCTATTCGCAGTTACACCGAACATTGTTATAAGACTCCCGCCTGATTGTCGATAAAGCCAGCAGTTACATAACGAGATTTACAAACCGTATCCAAAACGGCGTATCCTTGCTAGGATCGCCGTTTTCCATTTACTGGATGTTATTGTTTTGAATCGCAAGTTGTCCCCACTTTCCCGAGAATATCTGGCGCAGTGCTTTCAAGCCGATGCCGCGGGTATTCGTCGTGCCTTGGCTAAACTGCAACATCAGCAGGATGAAACAGTCAAAGCCGCCAAATTGGCAGAGTTAGCAGAACAGGCTCAGGCAGCCTTCGAACGGGTACAACAGCGTTTGCAACATCGGCCGAAAATCCACTATCCAGAGGAACTGCCGGTATCGCAAAAGCGTGATGAGATTGCGTCTGCCATCATCAATCATCAGGTGGTGATTGTCGCCGGAGAAACCGGTTCCGGTAAAACCACACAATTGCCGAAAATCTGCCTCGAATTGGGATTCGGTAGCCGTGGTATTATCGGACATACTCAGCCGAGGCGTCTGGCTGCCCGCAGCGTTGCGTCGCGGGTCGCAGAGGAGCTGCAAACGGAATTAGGGCAGGCCGTCGGCTTCAAAGTGCGGTTTGCTGATGCCGTGTCTAGTGATTCTTATATCAAGCTGATGACCGACGGTATCTTGCTGGCGGAACTGGCCTCCGATAAATGGCTGTCGCAGTACGACTGTTTAATCATCGATGAGGCGCATGAGCGCAGCCTTAATATCGATTTCATTCTCGGCTATATGAAACAGATCCTGCCTAAACGCCCGGATCTCAAGCTGATCATTACCTCCGCCACCATTGATGTGGAGCGTTTCTCGCGTCATTTTAATAACGCTCCCGTGGTAGAAGTGAGTGGCCGTACTTATCCCGTGGAAACTCGTTACCGGCCGCTGCTGCGTGATGAAGATGAAGATCTTGACCTGATGGAAGGGATTTTTCACGCAGTCGATGAACTTACCGCTGAAGGTCCTGGCGACATTCTGGTATTCCTTAATGGTGAGCGCGAAATCCGTGACGTGGCGGATCAACTGAATAAGCGCAACTTGCGAGATACTGAGATTTTGCCGTTGTATGCACGTCTGTCTTACGGTGAGCAATCCAAAGTATTCAAATCGCATATTGGCCGTCGCATTGTGCTCGCCACTAACGTGGCAGAAACATCATTGACGGTGCCCGGCATCCGCTATGTTATCGATCCCGGTACTGCCAGAATTAGCCGCTACAGTTATCGCACCAAAGTACAGCGATTGCCAATTGAGCCGATTTCTCAGGCAAGTGCCAATCAGCGTCAGGGGCGTTGTGGTCGTGTCGGCCCTGGTATCTGTATCCGGTTGTATGCGCAGGACGATTTTAATAACCGCCCGCAGTTTACCGATCCGGAAATTCTGCGCACCAATCTGGCGTCAGTAATCTTACAAATGTTAGCTATCGGCCTGGGGGATATTGGTGGCTTTCCATTCATCCAACCGCCGGATGAACGCAATATTCGTGATGGTTTCCTGCTGTTGGAAGAACTGCAAGCGGTCGAGCGCTACAAAGGTCATTTGCGGCTAACCCGACAGGGACATGAATTAGCGACAATTCCGGTCGATCCACGGCTGGCACGCATGGTGCTGGAAGCCAATAAGCTCGGTTGTTTGCAGGAAGTCATGGTGATTGTCGCTGCCTTGTCGATTCAGGATCCGCGCGAACGGCCAATGGACAAAAAACAGGCGGCTGATGAAGCGCATAATCGCTTTGTGGATAAGAAATCTGACTTTGTCGCATTACTCAATTTATGGAATTACCTTAAAGAGCAGCAACAGCAGTTGTCCGGTAATCAGTTCCGCAAGCAGATGAAGGACGAGTATCTGTCGTACTTGCGGATCCGCGAGTGGCAGGATCTGTATGCGCAGCTGCGGCAGAGCGTCCATGATTTAAAATGGCGGCTAAACAGTGAGCCCGCAAGTTATGATCCGTTGCATCAGGCGTTGCTGTCTGGGCTGCTGAGTCACATTGGTTTTAAAGATCAGAATAACGAGTATCAGGGCACCCGTAACCGTAAGTTCTATATTTTCCCCGGCTCACCATTAGCGAAAAAAGGCCCGAAATGGGTGATGGCCGCCGAACTCACCGAGACTTCACGCTTGTTCGCCCGTAGTTGTGCGGCGATAGAACCGGAATGGCTGGAATCGTTAGCTGCCCATCTGATTAAAAAACACTATGTAGAACCGCATTTTGAAGCCAAACAGGGTTCGGTCATTGCACTGGAAAACCAGGTGTTATATGGCCTGACAGTAGTCAACCGCCGTAAGGTGCAGTTTGGGCCCGTACAACCGATAGAAGCGCGGCAGATTTTTATCCGCAGCGGCCTGGCCGAAGGGCAGTTACATCTCACCGACGTCTTCTATAAACAGAATCTGGCACTGCTTGAAGAAGTGGAGTCGCTGGAACATAAATCACGGCGACGCGATATTCTGGTCGATGAAGATACCTTATTCGCTTTCTATGATGAGCGGATTCCGGCCGGGATCTTCAATCTGCCACTGTTCAATAAGTGGTGGCGTCAACAGCAACAGCTTACTCCGGAGTTACTGAATTTCAGTCGTGAATTGCTGATGCAGCGCGACGATACCCATGTGTCGGCACTGGATTTCCCCGATAGCTGGCAGCAGGACAAGCTGACTTTACCTTTGAGTTATCGCTTTGAGCCGGGTGAAGAAGATGACGGTGTGTCGTTGCATATTCCAGTGGCGCTGCTGAATCAGATTGAAGATAAAGACTTTGAATGGCAGGTGCCTGGGCTGAGAGAAGAAAAATGCGTCGCCCTGATCAAATCTTTACCGAAACCACTCAGGCGCAATTTTGTGCCCGCGCCTGATTATGCTCGTGCCTGTGTGCAAGCCATGAAACCGCTAGCGCAGCCACTATTAGAGAGTTTGTGCCGGCAGTTACTACGCATGAGCGGCACCAAGGTCGCACCAGAAGATTTTGATGTTACAACGCTGCCGCCCCATCTGAATATCAATTTCAAAATTGAGAATGATCAGGGCAAACTCATTGCGCAAAGTCGCAGTCTCGATGAGTTGAAAGCTGCACTACAAGGCCAGGTGAAACTGGCTATCCGTCAGGTAGCGGATAAAGGTATTGAACAACAGGCGCTGACCGAATGGAGTTTTGGTGAGCTACCAAAAGAGTATCAACGCCGCCGCGGCAGTTATGAAGTGAAGGCGTTTCCGGCGCTGGTGGATGAAGGTGACAGTGTTGCCATCAAATTATTTGATGACGAACAGCAGGCGCAATCCCTGCATCGGCAAGGCGTGCGGAAACTGTTGCTGATCAATATCCCGTCACCAGTGAAGCACCTGCAACAGGCATTGCCGAACAAAGCTAAGCTGGCAATGTATTTTAATCCATTTGGTCAGGTGCAGTTATTGATAGATGACATTATCCATGCAGCCGTGCAGCAGATCCTGGATGAACAGGTATTGGATGTACGTTCACCTGCCGCGTTTGCGCAGGCAAGGGACATTGTGCGGCAGGAACTGAACAGTACTGCCGAAAGCATTGCGCTGAAGGTGGAAGAAATCCTTACCACCCATCAACGTATCCGTAAACGTCTCAAGGGCAAAATCAGCCTCAATATTGCCTTTGCCATGAGTGATATTCAAAGCCAGTTAGAGCAGTTGGTGTTTAAAGGTTTTGTGGAAGCGACCGGATGGAAACGGTTAGCGGATGTCATCCGATATCTGAAGGCGATTGAAATTCGACTGGATAAACTGCCGGTTGACCCAAATCGCGACAAACTGCATTTACTCAGCATTCATAATGCCACCGCGGAATACCAGGCGACACTGGCGAAATTACCTAAGTCACAGGCGGTGCCTGAGACGCTCGCTGAAGTCCGCTGGATGCTGGAAGAATATCGGGTCAGCTGTTTTGCACAGACGCTGGGCACTGCGTATCCAATCTCAGAAAAACGCATTCTCAATCAACTGAAAGCCGTATAGGGCGCGGATGCCAGGAATAGCGTCGAGGCTATTTCTGGCTGCCTGACAGTATTTTTAATTCGATTTTGTTGTCTTCCGGATCATACATATATAGCGAACGACTGTAGCCGCGAGCGCCGTATTTTTCACTGAACGGCTCAAACATTACGCCTTGGCGGTGTAAAAAATCCACCACTAATGATTCGTCAATCTCGGCAATGTTAAGACAAAAATGTTCGACATTAACACCTTTGTCAGCCTGGTCTCGGCGTTGTAAGTCGATCAGTACGTTGCCGAGTCGCAGTTGCCATAACGGTGGGTGTTGTGTCTGACGTTCTAGTTGTGCGCCAAGTACCCGTCCATAGAAATCGAGCATAATTTCAATATCACTGCACAGTAACACCAGATGATCTAAATCCATGACTCGTAACATAGTGCCTCCGCAGAAAGAGGTGATATTTCAAGTGTAGTGGAGCGGGGTGAGTTTGCTGTGACCAGCGTGTTAGGCAAATCGATGGGTAAGGCGCAGCCATGAAAGCTGCGCCGAACAGTTTTACTGAACGCTGGGAATGAATTCCTCTTCGACAGCCTTTTTCAGCAATTTTGGGGGTAATAGCCCTTGCTTAAGAATGAAATCGTGGAAGGCCTTTTGATTGAACTTGTCTTTTAACTTGATCTCAGTTGCGACGCGTAATTCCCTGAGGTTCATATAACCATAAAAATAAGAAGTCGCTTGTCCTGGCATTTTAAAGGTGTAGCGATCAATCTCCTGCTGCGCAAAAGCATCAGATAACACAACGCCATCCGTCAGAACTTTTTTGGCATCTTCAGGACTGATCATGCCCAGATTTAACATCGGATCCAGAAATGCTCGAGCGGCACGTTGCTGGCGCGCTTGTAGCGAAAACAACTGACCATCTTTAGGCAGATATTGTTTCATGATCGCTTCAGCATACAGTGCCCAACCTTCAGCATTCGCACTATTCATGGCGAAGATAGCGCGGGCCATCGAAACACCCTGTTCGACCATATTGGAAAACTGCAATTCATGACCCGGACGTGCTTCATGCACGGTCAGCGTCCAGGAAAAGGCTTTACTGGTAAAGTCGGTCACTTTGGGAGCTTTGCCCGGCTCGATCATTGGCAAAACAAACTCGCCATATTCTCCGGTATTGCCGACTAATCTTGGCGGATTCATGTGTGCCGCGGGTAATGCTGCAGTTTCCGCAGCGGAAGCCACTCGAATATTGGCGGGGCGCTGAGGTAAAGTAACAATATCATGTGCTTTAACAATTTTTTCGATATCTGCCAGGCGTTGCTTAAAGAAAGGGAGCACCTCGTCACCGGTAACCTGTTCTTTTTGCAACTGATGGATCACATAGCGGTAATCGTCATTTTTAAAACCTCGTGCTTTGGCAACATCGGTCGCAACTGTCTGCATTTCATCGCGAATTTCAGCGTATTCAAACAGTGCCCGTTGGATAAGCTCTCGAGGCGGCATATCCACACCGTCATTTTTCAACGCGTTACTGTATAACACTTCAGGCATGACGTTGGACTTGCGCGCAATCGGCAGAATCTTCGTTTGCAGCCATTGCTGATAGTCGGTTAGCTGCGCCGCCAATTTTTCAAATCCTGGTTGCCATCCTTCTAATTTGTGATCGTTAAATAGTTGCTTGATACCATCGATAAACTTAGGTGTATTGTCGATGGCTTGTTGTACTTCTCGATAATAAGGCGCGGTTAAATGCGGGTTCCCCAGCGCTTGCTCGGTACGTTCTTTGGCTTGTGCGGCGATATTTGCTGAACCATCCAGCCCTGCGTAAGCGTTGAGACGAGCCACGGCTTTTTGCATGCGGGTTTGGCTGTTTCTGTCATCCAACAGGGTCTGAATACCGCCAAATACTTTTTCGCCCACATTGTAAAAAGGCAACTCATATTGGTCGGAAAGGGCCGTTGAATCCACTTCGCGCTGCAACGTATCGAGCATGATTTGCAGATCCTGCTGTACTCGGGTGTCGCTTTCCTTTTTCTCAGCAGCGCGGAGTTTTGTAATCTCTTGCTGTATGACTTCCATTGCGTGTTTTTCGGCAGCCAAACTGAGGTTAGAGGCCTTGCTGTCATAGGCTTCAATGCCGATCTCGGAACCATTCTCAGGATTTACCTCGGCAAATTTTTGCAGCACCTCTATCGCATACTGATTGCTGGTCGTTACCCAGGCTGGTTCTGCGGCCATGACTGAAAAGCTGGCGCAGAGCGCTAGAGGCAATATGGATTTCATTCGGTTCACCATGTGTTTGTTATTTTGTAAAACTTTCGTATTAAGAGTTAAACGGCATTATCGATTCAACGCCATTAAAAATAGGTAACATTTTATAACCTGTTGAAATCAGTCTTGACTGAAAATGTTGATGGCGCAGAATGACATCTCTATTTCTCAATCAGACGTTGACTTATGAAACTCATCGGAATGCTGGATTCACCTTTTGTACGGCGCGTGGCAATTTCTCTACAGCTATTGGGTATTAAGTTTGAACATCAGCCGTTATCCGTGTTCAGTACTTTCGAAGCGTTTGCTCAGCTCAACCCCGTGGTCAAAGCGCCGACGTTGATATGCGATGATGGCACTGCATTGATGGATTCGACGCTGATCCTGCAATATGCCACTGCCATCGCCCCGGCAAGAAAGCTTTTGGCTGAAGAACCAACACTGTTAAAACGACAGTTGCAGCAATTGGGGCTGGCGTTGGCGGCCTGTGAAAAAAGCGTACAGCTGGTTTATGAGCGTAAGTTGCGGCCGGTGGAAAAGCAGTACGATGCCTGGTCGCAACGCGTGATTAGTCAGCTGTTATCGGCGTACGAAGTGCTAGAGCAATTGCTGGCTGAACACCCAATAACTATGACCAGTGACAATGCGGATTTAGCCGGCGTTTCAATTGCCGTCGCTTGGTATTTCAGTCAACAGATGTTACCTGACGTTGTCCTTGCGGCTGATTTTCCACATTTGGCAGCTTTATCTGCGCAAGCAGAAACATTACCGGAATTTCAGGTGGCACCTTTCGGCAGTAGTGCTTGTCAGTTTGACTAATGAAACGGTGAGCCTGGCAGTCTTGGCATTTGCAAATGGCAATAAGTCATGTACATTTGGCAAGTTACCGTCATCTGTAATGTAAACCGGGCGGCGCCGTTAGCATAACACCGGTCAGGACTCAGACATTTGTTGACACCCTCATCAGATAAACTTTGCTTGCTGGATCCTCATCAAATGGATTTTCAGCAGTGGCATTTACAATCCAAAACCCAGCAAATTCGTTATATTGCTTTTGTCACCGCGTTGCTTTATGGACTGTATGCGCTGCTGGAAAGCGATTTGACACTGTCTCATCCCACTTTACGTTGGATGGTGCATGGTGTGCTGATTCCCATATCATTATTAGTGATTGGTGGCTTGACCTATTATCCGAAATTGCATCAGGTTATGCGGACGTTATTGGTCATTGCACCAATTACCGCGCTTCTTTCCAATCTTTTGTTCAATATTGATTCACCTCGTTTCGCTTTTTTCTCACCAGAGATTTACTTGAATGTTGTCTGGACGTTCGCGATATCCGGATTAACACTACGCTATGCTGCAATTTCTGCGTCGATCTCGGTGTCGATTGTGGTGCTGATAACGCTGGTAAAAGGTGTTAATGGCGAGTTCTACGCATTGCATATGTTGTGGCTGATGTCGGCTTATTTGTTCGGGGTGGTAAATGCTGTGGTGCAGGAGCAGGCGAATAAAACCTTATATATGCAGCAACGAACACTGGCACATAGCGCGAGTAGTGATGGTTTGACTGCACTATGGAACCGCGCCAAAATTGCCGAACTTTACGAATGCGAAACCACATTGATTCGTCAGCATCATTATCCGATGTCACTGATCATGCTCGACATTGATCATTTTAAGACAGTAAATGATACGCACGGGCATGCTGTGGGTGACAGCGTATTAGTGAGCTTTGCTAATTTGCTGCTCAATAATGTTCGACATCAGGATCATGTCGGTCGTATCGGTGGCGAAGAGTTTGTCATCTTATTGCCTCATACCGATATCGCACAGGCCACCACCGTTGCGGCATTATTGCAGGAAAAGATTAATCATTTTGATTTTTCTGAAGTCGGTAATAAGACAGCGAGCTTTGGTCTGACGCAGTACCGTCATGGTGAAAGTCTATCGGAATTACTCAGTCGCGCCGATAAAGCCTTGTATCTGGCAAAGGATAACGGCAGAAATCGTATCGAAGTGCTGTAAGCTTTGGAATGTTAGCGTTTTATAAACGGCCACTATGGTTGTTAACATCAATGGATTTGTCGTTTCAGTGATGTGAGGTAAATCGCTAAATTTTAACTGCGACTAATTAAATCGCCTCCTCTTAATGCTATTGCCCAGTTTACTTCCCCATAAAACTCATAAATGTTCAAAAATTAACATTTAATACTGCTTGTATTGATGAATTAGCGAAAATAAAGCGGCTAAATTGAACTTAATCGTTAGCACTAACTTTCTGAAAGACAATTGGTTGTTATAAAAAATTTTGGTTAAATCTTGCTCTGACTGTTTTTTAATTCATTGTCAATAGTAATACAGATCACATTAGAAATTTATTTAATGAGATATGTATCACTTAATTTAAACGTGAATATTACCTTAAAAAGCCATCCCTCTAAGATGAATCCCGGTGTTTTATAAAAGTCATAGCGCTTAGCTAATAAATGACCTGCACCTTTATAACAAAATATAGAAGCACTTGGAGACCTATTCGTATGACCTGGACACAAACCTATGCGCCATTAGGCAGCCTGTGGCTGTCTGCATTAGTGGCGCTGTTACCAATTGTCTTTTTCTTCCTGGCACTGACAGTGCTTAAATTAAAAGGACATCTCGCTGGCGCCTATACCTTATTGTTAGCTTTATTGGTGGCGGTGCTGGTATATAAAATGCCGGTGACAATGGCATTAGCCTCCGCAATATATGGTTTTGCATATGGCTTATGGCCAATTGCGTGGATCATCATTACTGCAGTATTCCTCTATAAAGTTACCGTTAAAACCGGTCAGTTCGAGATCATTCGTGCATCGGTAACATCTATTACAGAAGATCAGCGGCTACAGATGTTATTGGTGGGCTTTTCCTTCGGTGCATTTCTGGAAGGTGCCGCCGGTTTTGGTGCGCCCGTCGCAATTACCGCAGCCCTGCTGGTTGGCCTAGGCTTTAACCCGCTGTATGCCGCCGGATTGTGCTTAATTGCCAACACCGCGCCAGTAGCGTTCGGTGCCATGGGGATCCCAATTATCGTTGCTGGGCAAGTGTCCTCACTGGATCCATATCATATTGGTCAGATCGCCGGACGGCAGTTGCCAATGCTGTCGGTTATTGTGCCATTCTGGTTAATCGCAATGATGGATGGTATGAGAGGGATCCGCCAAACTTGGCCTGCGACTTTGGTTGCTGGTGGTTCTTTTGCGATCACCCAGTTCTTCACTTCAAACTTTGTCGGCCCAGAACTTCCAGATATTACCTCGGCGCTGGTGAGCTTGGTATGTCTGACGCTGTTCCTTAAGGTATGGCAACCCAAAGAGATATTCACCTTTGCCGGGATGAAACCTCGGAGTGCCGCGCTGAAGTCTTCTTATTCTAGTGGACAAGTGATACGGGCGTGGATGCCATTTATCATTCTGACAGTGATGGTGACTTTGTGGAGTATTAAGGCCATTCAGGGTTATCTGAACAGCATTACCTTTGCAATCCAGGTGCCTGGACTTCACAATCTGGTGATCAAAACTGCTCCGATTGTGGCTAAAGATACTGCTTATGCCGCGGTATTCAAATTCAATCTGTTAAGCGCAGTCGGTACTGCGATATTAATTGCCGCCATTATCTCCATCTTCTTACTGAAGATGTCAGCTAAGGATGCGCTTAAGACTTTCGGGGAAACGCTACGTGAACTGAGATTCCCGATATTGTCTATCGGACTGGTGCTCGCCTTTGCGTTTGTTGCTAACTACTCCGGATTATCTTCGACGCTGGCGTTGTTACTGGCAGGCAGTGGGGCAGCATTCCCATTCTTCTCTCCATTCCTTGGTTGGTTAGGGGTGTTCCTGACAGGTTCAGATACGTCATCGAATGCGCTATTTGCGTCATTGCAGGCGAACACTGCGCATCAGATTGGGGTATCACCAGATTTGCTGGTTGCTGCCAATACGACAGGTGGGGTCACCGGTAAGATGATCTCGCCGCAATCGATCGCTGTGGCCTGTGCGGCAACAGGGTTGGTTGGGCGTGAATCTGAACTGTTCCGCTTTACACTGAAGCACAGTCTGATTTTTTGCGCATTTGTTGGCTTTATCACCGTTATGCAGGCCTACGTCCTGCCGTGGACGCTGATATTCTTCCATAAGTAAGCGAAAAAGCCACCGTCAGTTGAGGGTGGCTTTTTTTTCAATGCCAAATTTTTAGCGGACTTGTTCAATTTTTCTTACAAGAACAATTAATTACTCCATCTTCAGTTGTCCACTCAGAATAGCCATCTCTATTACATCGACCGTGGATCGCGTCACATTGCGCTTGGTTATGACCTAGAGTGATACCGGTTGTATAAAATATCAATTCTTCAGCGGCTTGTTGTTTTAAGGAAAGTTCCGAACAACCAGTTAACATGACGATTATTAATGCTATAAACACCTTCGATTTCTGCATAATTGATCCTTCAATTAAAATAGATAATCCATTTTAAACAATAGATTGTTTTTAAAGCATCCATGCCAGCACTGATATCATTAGGCCCCAGCGAAGGACATTACGGCTCCAATACCATATACAATAGTGAAGGCTAAGGCGATGCATAATTTTGGCATTGAATTATTAGCAAAAAAAGTAAATTTAAGAAAGTAATTTGGGGTTGTTCGGCTAGTTCAATACGCTGTCCACCAAGGCAAGGCCTCGCCACCTCTGCTAGTCGTTGGCACATTTTCTGTTAAAATTATCTGTAACTGCATGTTATTTGTGGCTCAGTGATAGTCATAAACAAAGTCGTTACGTTATTAAAGACTCGATATAAGCCGCAAATCTGAATTTCCCTGCGGACAATAGTTCACTGATATGGGTCAAAAAAGCCAGACTCTCGTCTGGCTTTTCCGGGATAGCAGAATGCCTGATGGACTATCGCATTAGCGGATCTTTTGACCTAGTTGCCGCTCAATATTATTCAGCAGGTAACTTGTAAAATCCTCGCCGTGATTGGCGAGCATTTTAGGGAACATGGAGATTTTGGTGAGTCCCGGGAATGTGTTGATCTCGTTAAGCAGAATTTCACCCTCGTCGCTCAGGAAAAAGTCGATGCGTGACAGGTGGCGTAGCTTTAACCCTTTAAATGCCCGTACCGCATAATCGCGGATAGTGGCAATTTGCGTTTCGGTCAGGTTTTCAGCTTCCACTTTAGTGGTGGCATGGCTGTTGTCAGCGTACTTCTCTTCATAGGTGTAGAAGGTGTTAGCGGCGCAGACAATCTCCCCTGGGCGCGTAGCAATTACTTCTCCCTGATATTCATAGACAGCGACTTCCAGTTCCCGGGCATGAATGGTTTTTTCCACCACCACATATGGGGAATAGTTAAATGCCTCTTTAAGCGTTGCTGCAACTTTGGTGGCATCATCCACTTTGTAGCAGCCAACCGATGACCCCTGTGAAGCTGCTTTAATGAACAGTGAGCCCCAATTATTTAAGGCCTGTTGGCAACGGGTGATGGCTTCAGCATCAGGTTGGTTGACAAAAATATAGGGTGTATTGGGTATGCCCAAGGCAGTAAACCACATCTTGGCGGTGATCTTATTAAAGCAATTGCTGCTGCCTTCGGATTCACAGCCAAAATAGGGTAGGTTGATCAGGTTAAAGTACGACTGAATATCACCGGTTTCTCCGGGATAACCGTGAATGCATGGGATGACATAATCGACCGGCCAACTTGGGGTGTCGTCGTCAAAACGAATTTCGCGACGATTGGTCAACTCACATTTGCGACCATCTTTGGTGTGGTACTGACCTTTGCCATCTAATTCGAGCCACAGCAGATTGATCCCCGAGACTTTGCTAAGACAGGTTTCAAAATAACTGGCTGATAGTAGTGAAATCGCATGTTCTGCACCACCACCACCACACAAAAGCAAAAGGTTGATCCCGTTGGTCATGATTTCTCCCGTAACCTTCCGGCTCTGAATGTGAGCTTAATCGTATTAGTTGTTGGCCGACCCTGAGTGCGGCGGGCCATTATGGCGCATATTGGCTAGCGCAGTTAAGCGGATTCACTCAAATCTCGCGAACCTGACGAAAAACTCCTCAATTTGTTGCCACTATGCAACATTGTGGTTGCCGAAAAGGGTCTCTGCGTTAGTGCCATAACCGCTGTGCCAGGCCTGACGCGCGGCGAGTAAGGCGACTGCTCGCAGCTAAAAAGCCTCGAAGACTGCCCAAACACACAAACTGGTTCCTGGCACGGGTAATCGCGGTATACAGCAACTCCCGACATAATAATTGTTGTTGTGGGCCATGAGGTTTAGGCGGTAGTACCAATGCAACGGTGTTAAATTCACTGCCCTGACTTTTATGTACGGTCATGGCAAAGCAGGTGTCATGTCCGGGCAATCGTGCGGGTAACACTTTGAGCATGCTGCCATCCGCACGTTCGAACCAAGTCATAAGCCGATTATTCTGTGCTGGATCAGGCAGAATTAACCCGATATCGCCGTTAAATAATCCCAGATTGTAATCGTTGCTACGAATGATCACCGGACGCCCGGCATAAAATTCGGCCGTAGGTTTTAACCAGCCTTTGGCTGCAAGGTTGCGGATAATAGCGATGTTGATCCCATCCACACCAAACTCACCGGCGCGCATTGCACAAAGTACACGGAACTGGTGAAATGCAGCCAGGATCTGTTGTGGTGTTGCGTGCTGCTGTATGAGTTCAAGATAGGATTGATATCCTTGCTGACATTGCAACATCAAGGCTTTCATACCACTACCATCATCAGTGTGCTCCAGCCACTGCAGTTCTTGATAAGATTTGTGCCAAATCTGTTGGATAGCATCGATATTGCCCTGATTGACGGCGGCAGCCAACAGCCCAATACCAGCATCACCTTTAAAGCGGTGGCTGTGTCGCAACATACATAGACTATCACCTAAATTTGTGGGTTTTGTGGATGTATCGCTAGCATCTAATAAAGTACTACACAATTCGCTCAGGCGATTGGCTTGGAGTTGGCTGTACTGCATCTCCCAGTGTTCACCCTGCTTAAGTCCTTGGCATATATCGGCCAGCACTGCGCCGGCTTCTACGGAAGCCAGTTGGTCCTGATCGCCAAGCAGGATCAGTCGAGCATTATCTGGCAGTGCATCCAACAGTTTTGCCATCAGTGGCAAATCGACCATTGAGGCTTCATCAACAATCAACAGGTCCAATAGCAGCGGATTATCATGATGATGACGAAAACGACTTTCTCCGGGCCGCACACCCAGTAACCGATGAATTGTGGCTGCGGTTTCTGGGATCTGTGGTAGTACGTGTTGTAACTCCGCAAGTTCTCCTGTGAGTGTACGCTGTAACTGCAATTTAGAATTTTTAACCGATTCGCTCAGCCGTGCGGCGGCTTTCCCCGTTGGTGCTACCATGCGGATTTTAAGTGTTGGTTGCAGGTGCAACAGCAATAGCAGCACTTTGGTGACTGTGGTGGTTTTACCGGTGCCGGGACCACCGGTGATCACTGCTAACTGGCGTGTGAGCGCGATAGCCGCCGCCACTTTTTGCCAGTCGGTATCAGCACCGTCGTGAGGAAATAATTGCGTCAGTAGCTCAGCTGTCTGCTTTAGCATTTGCACAGAACTGTCCAACTGGCTGGCAATAGTGGAATCAACACTCAGCAAGTTAATTTTTGTGGCAACAGTCTTCTCGTAGTGCCAGTAACGGCGCAAGTAAAGTCGCTCATTCTGCAAAACCAACGGCCGGTTATCAGGATCGATTGCAGCGTCAGCCGTTGGCACCCAAACCACCGCCGAATCATGTAAAAATGCGCTGATGTTCTCTGCTAATGCGGCTTGTGGACAGTCAATACGACACATAACCATGGTGTCAGCGTCGGCACTTCTTAAATCCAGCGGATTCCCTGCATCGATATGCGCTAATGGCAGACAACTATGTTGTGCAGATAAATGTTTGGAAAGCAGCGCTAAGAGCAATAACAACAAAGGCGAGCTATCAGCAACGAGGGCACTGAGTTGCAGCGCAAAATGACGATCCAGCGCAGTGAGTGAACCTTGCTGTTCTGCCAGTTTCAATATGTCAGGCAGGGACATTGAACAGTGCAGTTGCAGAGGGGAATTCAGGATGTCCATCAGTTAAGCTCCAGACTGAATTGACCAGCGGCATCAGCAGTTTGCTGCAGCTCGCCGTTAAACAGTGCATCCAGGGCGGTGATTAATGACAGTGGCGGTTTGTCATAATAGATGCCAGCTTGCGGATAATCCGGTGACATACCGCGCAGGAACAGGTAGTAACAGCCGCCAAAATCACGCTGATACTGATAATCTGCAAGCCTTTTACTGAGCAAGCGATGTAGTGCCAGGGTATATAGCAGGTATTGCAGATCGTAATGATGTTCCAGCATGGCGCGGTTTAGATCATCGCCATGATACTGGATGAAGTCATTTCCCAGGTGGTTGGATTTATAATCTGCAATATACCAGCGGCCCTGATAACAGAAGGTGAGGTCGATAAATCCCTTGAGCATCCCGCGTAAGGTATCGAAATCGTATCCGGCTGGGTACCCATGTTGTGCCAGTAACTGATTTAACGCCCGACAGTTAAGCTCACTGACAGGCAGATAAAATTCCATTTCAGCGACTATGTCGGGAGCCTTCAGTATTCCAAGTGACAGACCGTTATCGCGCTCAGCGATACCGAGTGGTGCGCTCAGGATCTGTTGATACCACTCCAGCAATAGCGGTTGCTGTTTGCTATCAATGCCGTATTGCAGCATGGCCGTTGGTAACACAGCAGTAAGTGCCGCTACTTTGTCTTCGGCGTCGAAATCCAAATCTTCCAGTACCTGATGCATAAAAGAACCGGCATTGGCACCTTTCTCAAACAGGAATCGCGGTGCTGGAGTTTGTTCCGGAATTGGCATCAGCTCTGGTAGCGGCTCATACCGTTCATCATCCATCCCCGGTGTTTGTGGTGGCGCATCAAACTCATCAACGTTATCGCTAACTGCTACCGGATGCGCCGCGGACTCCTTGACCAGTCCGCTATAACTACCTACGCGCCATGGTAAATAAGATGGCATTTCCAGTAACAGGGGGACAGGTTCTGAAGTGGTGGTATCTTCTACGGCAAGCGTGCCCGTTGGTTGCTCGACATCGATCACCGTCACTGATGCCGCGGCTGATTGCAGTGGTTCAATGGCTTGGCGCAATTTAGCAAAATCCGTTGCCGTGTCGGTGATCCCCAATAAGTAGCCGATGGCAGTTTGTGGAAGCTCACTCTTGATACCGGCTTTCAGAATGCGGCACTGATTGGTAATCGACAGGTAGCAACGATATACCGGACGGGTTAAGGCTACATACAATAGGCGCAGATCTTCTGCCAGTTGCTCCTGCTTTTGCTGCGCTTTACCTTGCTCCGATTTCTCCAAATCCCACAGCAGTTGGTTGTCTTGGTGATACAGCAACGGATCTGGTACGCGGCCACTGCGTGCCAGGCTGACAAAGGGCAGCAGACACACAGGGTATTCTAGTCCTTTACTCTTATGGATGGTCACGATCTGTACCAGATTCTGTTCGCTTTCCAAACGTAGTTGCTGCTCCTCACTATTACCTGAATCTAGCAATTGTTGCTCAAACCAATATCGTAATGCGGCCACGCCATCCAGTTCGGCGGATTTTTGTTGTAGCAGTTCACACAGATGCCGCAGGTCGGTAAGCCGCCGTTCACCACTGTTATCTGCCAGCAATCGCTGGATCATGCCGGTGTCGGCTGCCAGTTGCATAACTGCGGGCATGATGCCTCGTTGCAACCATAGTTGATGCCATTTATCAAAGCGTTCCAACCATAAGGCTCGGCTGTCCTCTTGTTGATTGAATTGGTGGATAGCACCGATGCTGAGCCCGAGTAACTGGGTTGCCATGGCACTACGCAAAGCCTTTTCATCACGAGGGTTAGCGAGCGCCTGCAGTAGCAATGCCAGTTCCCTGGCTTCAACGGTCCCAAACACGCTGTCGCGGCTTAGAAACACCGCGCCGATATAACGTTTGGCCAGCGCGTCTTTCATGGTGGAGGCTTCGATATGGTCGCGTACCAAAACCGCGATATCGCGCGCTCGTAGTGGTCGTTGCTGTGTGCCGGAGATGATGTGTGCTTTATCGTTGAGCAGCGTAAGGATTTGCTCGGCGGCGTCTTCCGCTAATAGCACTCGCGCGGTTTCTTTATTCAGCCCTTGGGTAGGATTTTCACTGAGCAACCGGATTTGCAATGCGTGATTATCGACATTGCTTTGCAATCTTTTGCTGCTGGCGGAAGCGGGCACTTTGACCGTTTCAAAAGGAATATCTTCACCGGCGAACGGCGCATCATGCCCCTTAAATAACCTATTTACGGCATCGACCATCGCTTCGGCTGAGCGATAGTTGGTGCCAAGGGTGTATTGTCCGTCAGTTTGCGCTCGCGCTGCCAGATACGTGTGGATATCACCGCCACGAAACGCATAAATCGCTTGTTTGGGGTCGCCGATCATCAATAATCCACCGACAGTGGTCGAGTGGCTGTCGGTGACTGGCAGCTTTATGCTGCGAGCATAAATTTTTGAAAAAATGCCAAACTGCAGTGGATCGGTATCCTGAAATTCGTCGATCAATGCTATCGGG
Source organism: Shewanella sp. A32 (assembly GCF_029167175.1). Lineage (NCBI taxonomy): Bacteria > Pseudomonadati > Pseudomonadota > Gammaproteobacteria > Alteromonadales > Shewanellaceae > Shewanella > Shewanella sp. A32. The sequence goes on along the minus strand of NZ_JARFTS010000009.1, from coordinate 91,414 downwards.
AAGCGACGGGCAATTTCTTGTGCCAGGGTATTACTAATGTCTGCTTCGTTAGCAGCCGATGGGTAGCCCAGCGCTATGGCTAATGTTGATAACAGATCATCTGGGGTCAGGGTGTTACGTCGGGCCTTTTCCGCAGCAAAGCGTCGCCGGATGTGTTCCCGAGCCTGACACAGAAAGGCGGGGAGCAACTGCGCTTGCATTGCGATAATGCTATCCACCATAACCAATAGTGGCGCTTCATCGGCGTTCGGGATAGGCGCGCTGCCTTTGTTAACGCTGAGCTTTTCGAGTGACAGTTTATCCAGTGCAATGGCTGGCGGGAGGCCATAGTGTGAGGCAACCCAGCGATCCATTTGTTCAAAGGCTTCTGCCAGCAGTGGATAGCCGTCGTCTTTCTTGCCATACCGACGCCCGTTAAGCGACAACGCATACAATTGGTTGTGAATGCTTTCCCGAGCGCTAGGCCATTGCTTACGCAATTTGGCAATGGCCGGCATCAGTGCATGAGCAATCTGTTGAAAAGGTTTGAGTTCGGGGGTAGCAACCGCACTGCTGTTACCTAACAACGGCCGTAATTTTTTTTGAAGCGCATCTGGCCCTGGCAGCTTTTCAAAAATGATCTGTGCCACAACGCTGTCTAGTGGATAACAGGCTTCACGCCAGAAATCGCGCACAGCATGGTGCAAAAACTCACTGTCATCTAAGGTAAATTTGGCATCAAACAGCAACGATGATTCAAAAGCCAAGTCGCTGAGAATGCGTTGACAAAAACCATGAATGGTAAAAATGGCCGCTTCATCGAGCGACTTCAGCGCCAGATCCAGTCGATTGAGCACCTGTGGCTTATCTTCGCCACTGATTTGTGCCAAAAGCTCCTGTAGAAACGGATCGTGTTCAGGTAAGCCTAAACAAGCGCGATATGCCTGCCGAATTCGGCTGCGAATACGTTCTCTGAGTTCCTCGGTAGCCGCATTGGTAAAGGTTACCACCAAGATCTGTTCGCAAGTCAGTGGTTGGCTGACGCCGATCCCTAATAACAGTCTCAGGTATAGCCCAGAAATCGTGTAGGTTTTGCCGGTGCCGGCACTGGCTTCAATCAACTGCGCGCCACTCAGCGGCAACTGCATCGGGTCCAGCAGTTTAGGTTGAGCCGTTTTATGGGTAGACATCTCAGTCATGAGCTTGCTCCAGCATGCCGCCGTTATTGATAAAATCCGCCAGCTCATGCAGTTGCCCAGTTTGGTAACGTGCCAGCATCGGCGAGAGTAATGTCATGGCGATATCACCGAAATTACTTTCAGAGAAATCATCTGGGAAACGGAAACAGCGCTGGTAATGAGGTTCACTGCCATCACCAGAGATGATGTTGCCATCATTACCAATTTTGTCGTTCCAGGCGGCACTGGCGGCCTCAAGTCGCTGTTCGTGTGTGTCAGCGTCACTCTTGGCATATTCCAGTGATGTTTTTGGGATAAATAGCAGGGGTTGCGTTTGCCCGATTAGGAAAAATTGCAGCCAGAGGCGGAGTTCCGCTTTAGCCACATCAGGGGTGAGCGGTGCGAACACGTGGTAGTCTGCCATATCCAGAATGTAGCTATGTTTATGACGGCCACTGGCGTTGAGCGCCAAATGACGCAAATACTGGCGGACCAAATCCTTAGCGTTAGCAGAACCCGGGCGGCAGATAAGCATCCCTTTGCCACAAATATCATCTAATCGGCCCTGCAACCTCATATCGAGTTCTGGAAACATCAAATCGACGGTCAATGATTCCTGCTGTTCACCTCGCAGATAGACGGTTCGATCCAGTAGTGGTGCTACATCCTGTTGATAACGTGACAATAGCAGTTCATCAAAAGGTTTGTTAGGGAGTTTACCGCTCGCCTTAAGTTTAACACTGAAGTCAGGACTGCTGACCCCTTGGTGTTTTAAGGCATCTTCAAGCAAAGACAGTCGAATGTCGTAACGTTGCAGTGCGTTCAGTGTAAATGGTTCGTCGTTGTCATCTTCGGTGAGATCTATTCCCAGTTCCAGCTTGAGGCTCCGGTTGCAAAAATATTGTGCCGGATTGCGGAAAAAACGTACCAACCCTTGTAATTCAATGACATTGTCTGAATCGGCATCGTTGTCTGCGACCAGCTGTAACGGCGTTCCTTGACGAAAATCAGTGAGTTCTACCGCTGAACCGGTGGGGCACCACTGTCTTGAAAATGACGGAGTAAATGGTGCTTCAGCAGGGGCCTTTAACAAATCAGCTTGATATAACACCGGATCAAAAGGTTGCAAGGGTTGCTGCTTCACTAGGCATTGTAATAATGATTGTTCCAGCAGCGTCAGCGCTTCAGCATCAAGTATGTCCGTAGAAAAAACATTGGCTAATAATTGTGGGATGCAACTTAGCTGGCAATATTCCAGTAACTCGGCAATTAGCATCGACGGGTTGCGCGGACTGTTATCACGTTCAGAACGACCGACATAACTGATATACAACTGTTGTCTGGCAGATAACAGTGCCTCCAGAAACAGATAACGATCATCAAGACGACGGGAACGGTCGCCTTTACGCGGTGGTTGCTGCGCTACCAGATCAAATCCCACCGGATGCTGCACGCGAGGATAGATACCATCATTCATCCCGAGCAGACAGACGATCTGGAACGGGATAGAACGCATTGGCATTAACGTACAGAAATTAACGGCGCCAGCAAGATAACGCTGACCGACACGAGAATCCTCAAGTTGCGAGCGGAACCACTGCAACAGGATTTGATGATCCAGTTCGCCAGCAAATCCTGCATTCAATAATTCTGAGTCTAATTTAGCAATGGCCTGGTTTACTGCCATCAAAGCTTGTGTATCTGTATCGTCAATGGGTTGATAAAACTGCTGGCAAATCTCTGTTATTTCAAGAATTCTTTGAGATGAAGTCTGTCCCTTTGCCAACCGGTCTGCGACTTGATCCAATGCCTCAATAAAATTCAATAATTTACCGAGAGCCAAGGCTGCCTGACCTTCAACCCCGGCCACTGGTAAATGACCATTAAATAGCTCACCATCATCTTCCAGCGCATAGCCCAAGATCAGTCGGCGTAATCCTTCCGCCCAGGAGTTTTGCTCGAATGCGGGAACTTGCTGTTGCTGACGTTGGCTTCCGCTGCGACCCCATCGCACCTTGGCTTGTTCTAACCACAGCCGGATTTGTTGTAATGACTCATCATCAAGGCCAAAAGCCTTGAGCGTTGCGGGTAATTCCAGCAGTGTCAGGACTTCCGTCAAGGCAAAGCGGCTGTTATTAATATCCAGCAGCGTTAAAAAGCTGCTGATCAACGGTGATTCCTGACTGGCACCCCGATCGGCGATAGCGTAAGGGATGAAATATTGGCCGTCACGTCGCGCGAATACCGCATCAATGTAGGGGGCATACGCTGCTACGTCCGGCATCATTACCACAATATCTTTAGGGGCGAGTTCTGGATGGCGCGCCAGCATCCATTGCAGATGATCATGTAGGGTTTCTACTTCACGCAGTGGTGAATGACAGCTACGCAAAGTCAGCGAGTCATCGTCAGTGGCGATGATGCGCCGACCAGCTAATGACAGATATATTTCACTGTCAGGACCGAGTAATTGTCCCCGGGTTTCCATTTCGAGAATGTCTTGCTGGATCCCTTGTAACAGACAGCCATCACCTACCGGATAAAACAGATCATCACCTAATTGAATATCTTCCGAAGGTAATTCGAGCAAGAGATCCAATAGATCGCGGCCCAATTTGCCGTTATTCGCCAAGAGGGGGTTACCCACAATTAAGCTATCTTGCCAGTTTTCGGGAAGTTGCCGTTTATCACCGTACGCAAGATTAATGCGGGCACGAGTTTTGGGATTCACAATATCACCCCAATAATGCTGGCAGGGGCTGAGATTAAATACGGTAACATCCAGGCGATGCCCGAGGGCCTGTAGCACGGATAACATCTGTGGCGGCATCGAAGAAATGCCGAATACAAATAATCTCGCCGGCAATTGTGGTAATGCGATGCTGTCGTCTTTAAGCGTAGATAACAACGCATGATGCAGATTGGCGCGGTGATAGCCACTAAGGCCTAGTTGTTGATTATGGGTTACCAGTTGTCGCCATAGTGCTGGTTGCCATTGTTGTTCTTCAGATAATGCAAAGGGGAGCTCGCCAGTTTCCCATGCTGCGATCCAGTCGGGTCGATATACCAGATATTGGTCAAAAATATCTGCGATACGCGCTGCTAGCTGGAACTGTTTTAATGGCAATAACTGGTGGTCATCACCCAAATAGCGTTGCAGTGGCAGGTATACAGGATCGGCAAGCAGGCGCGGCAACAAACTCAGTAATTTCCAGGTCATTGCTTCTTTGGTAAAGGCATTTTCTTTGGGAACATCAGGCAGTAGGGCGTGGCACAAATCCCAGATGAAGCTAGACGGTAGCGGAAATTTCAGCGCTGCAGCGATACCGTTATGCTTGGCGATCTCCAGTCGTAGCCAGGTTGACATACCGGGGCTTTGTACGAGGATCTGTTCTTGCTGTAGCGGCGATTGACCAGAGACGGGCATACGCAACTGATCGGCCAGTGCAGCCGACAGCAACTCCATTTTGTTAGATTGGATCAGTTTAAACATGCGATTCCTGATCAATAAGCCTTCAGTGGCGGATGGCGCTATTCTAAATAGCGGATGTGTAATGTGCCACTATTGTTCTTTACGGTTGTTATCTCTGTGATCTGAACGTTGTCAGATAGTCCCCGTTTGTGGGGTACGCTCCTTTAGCTCAGGTGTCGTACGCAGTAACGCTAACCACAATTTATGGCTTTGCCGATGAAACTGTCGGCTGAGTTTTCGTTGTTTTTTAGTCGTTAATTCAGCGTACTTGAGTTGCAGATATAAATCGCCCCAAACAATTAATGGCTGGTGTAATGCGGGCCAGTGTTTGGTTAACAGGGTGATAAAATCCACCGGCCCACAACCTATTGGTCGTACAATACCTTTGCGAGCGGCAACGCGACAGATGCTGCTAAAGTCGCGATCTAATTGACTGCGCCGTTGTGGCAGATATAGCAGTCCGGCGCTGTAGCCAATTATCGTGAACACTGCTGTCATCACGCCTAATACCAACAAAGCGATTCGCGTGGCGGTAACTTCACCGAGCAATTGGTTTAGCACTTGTTGTTGCCGGTCGTTATCAAACCCCAGCACCCATACCGTCCAGTAATAATCGAGGCTGGCAAACTGCATGCGCAATTGATTAAACCAGGCACTGGCACGAATAGCTGGGAAAGTCGTATTCGCCAGGTAACTATCCTGAGGGGCAAACATGGCATCAAATCCATCCATGATCCGCTGCGGGGCAATCATCGCGGTTGGGTCGAATCGGCTCCACCCTCGATTAGGCAGCCATACTTCGCTCCAGGCATGTGCCATATATTGGTAGACACTCAGATATCCAGCTTCCGGATTAAACTCGCCGCCCTGATAGCCGGTCACTAATCGTGCTGGTAGGCCGCTGGCGCGAGCCATAAAAGTAAACGCCGAAGCATAATGCACACAAAAGCCTGCGCGCGTTTCAAACAAAAAATCGTCTAGCTGTTGAGGGCCTGTCGCTGGCGGTGTCAGCGTATAAAAAAATGGTTGCTGACGGAAGTATTGCATCATGGCGTTCAAACGCGGCAGCGCTTGCGGATATCTAAGGGTAAATTGCTGAGCCAAAGCGCGAGTGCGGGGGTTGATTTGTGCCGGCAGCGTTAGATTGCGTTGATATTCGGTCTCGCTGAGTTGTTCTTGCAAGGGGGCGTTCGGGTATTGTGTAACCTGATATTGAAATTTCTGCTCAAGCGATCGACTTGCATACAGACGATAGTCCGGCATGCTGAAAACGCCGGGCGTGTTGCTGAAAGCATTACCCATCGCAAATAACCAATGCTGGCCTGAGGGTTCGGCAATCACTTTATAGTTGCGACGGTTATCCCGCTCGACTGGTAACGTGCGCTCAGGTAGCAGGTGATTTACCCTGGACTGCAATGTTTTAATCGCCGACGATTGACGCCAGTGCTTTCCATCATAATCGTCTAACACAATTGCGCGCCAATAGCGCTCTGCGGGTTTGGGAACGGCACCGTCAAAGGTGGCACGAAAAGTGAGTTCGGAAGACCGAGTCAACTGCGAAATATCGCCAAATCCCACTTCATCTGAAAGCCCGGTGCTGGCAGATTTCATCTGGGGTACCATCCACAGCGGCGCAAACCTGGGAACCACGATAAACAGCAGAAGGGTCAAAGGAATACTTTGAAGCAGTAATTTAATCGTTAACCAGCTTTGGGTGGCGGGTGAGCAGTTTTCACGGAAGAGACTAACCAATGTTAGGGTGTTGATGGCGGTGACGGGCAACAGTAGTAATACATTGCCTATCCCCTGGTGATCAATAAATGTCAGTGCGATGAGAAAATAACCCGCCAGAATGATGGCCAATACATCACGGCGTCTACGGGCCTCAATATATTTTAAGGCATAGCCAAGAATAAGCAGATTAATCAACGTATTGAGTAATCCTAACTCACGACTTACCAAGGCTAATGTCGCCGCTGATGCGACTGCCAATACCGTGACTAGCCAGCGTGGTGGGCGTGCGACCTTCCCAAGATAGATCCCTAAGCGCCAGACAAAACAGATGCCACATATTCCCAATGATGCAACTGTGATTTTGTCATGCAAAGGCAGCAATACGGCAATGTTGGTCAATAACAACCACAACAAGGTTCGGCGGCTGAGATGCTCACTGCTGTTCATCGCTAGCCTCCGTCATAGTTAAGGGCTGATATACAGCCAATGCGCGTAAGCAGGCGATGCGCTGCGCTTCACCTGCGGCCGGTGGCAACTGTTGTTTATCCAGTTGTAATCCCCAGTTAACGCAATTTTGTTTGGCTAGTTGGTCGACCTGCCAGCAGAGTGTCTCAAGTGCCTGTTCCAACGCCTCACCGCACAGATTGGCCGGGAGTTGCAACCAGACGGGATCTCCGTGCGGATCGCTAAATTCTTTGGAAAGCATACCGCGGCCCTGAGCGAATTGTTTCCAGGCGACTTGCTTAAGTGATTCGCCTGGGTGCCAGGATTTTAGACCGCAAAATTCATCCATACCGAACTGGTACAGTGGTGAATCCTCTCCGCCTCCGGGTATGGAATGCAACCGCACTTTATCGGGGTGATAAGCGGGAAATACCAACAAGGGGTTATCCATATCGACCCATGACCATACGCGGCATAAACCCAATGGGTAATGTGATTCGACGAGCAGTCTTCCGGGCGATAAATAACCGCGGTGACGGGTGGGTAAAGGCAGCGCAGCGATTTGGCCTTGTGAGGTGACCTCTTTAACTGTCACCACGTCGCCAGCGGGATAGCTGAGATTAATTTGATACAGCTGGCTGTCAGCGGTCACCTTAAGCGGAATGGCTACCGTTTCCCCTGCGTATACATCTGGCGCCGGCAGTGCGGACAATTGCAAACCCGCAAGATTACGGTAGCTATACAAAATAGCGCTAACGAAAATACTTCCCAACAATAAACTAAGCCCGATCACCAGATTGTTTTGATAATTGGTACCGAATAAAAAGAGTAACAAAGATAAAAGTAACCACATCAGACCAAAGCCGCTGGGTAATATAAAAATACTGCGGTGACTCAGACGCTGATGTTTTGCCGCCGGGATCCGTCGATTGAGCCAGCGGTGTAGCCACGGAGATAATTTGTAAGATGCGCTGGCCATGCGCAATTACCTGATAGGATTAATGGTGTTAAGCAGTCGTCGAGACAGTTGCTCTCCCTGTTGCTGGCTGGATTGCCGTAACCGGTGTTCAGCCACCGCCACAAATACCGCTTGTACATCCTCCGGTACCAGATACTGGCGGCCATGGATAAATGCCCAGGCTTTAGCCGCAGCCAGCAATGCTTTAGACGCACGAGGGGAAAGACCATAGCCTTCATTGAGTTCACGCGATCCTTCCACCAGCGCCAGTATGTAACTGAGCAATGCGTCAGATGCAGACACCTGATCGCATTGGCGTTGCAGTTGTGTCAGTTCCATGGCGCTGAGACATTGTGGTAAGTCGCCATGGTGGTCTTGACCACCTTTAAGCATTTTAAGTTCAGCGTCTGCGGATGGGTAACCGATGGATAAACGCATCATAAATCGATCCAGTTGCGATTCCGGTAACGGGAACGTGCCGGATTGTTCACTGGGGTTTTGTGTCGCCACCACAAAAAAGGGACGTGGTAACAAGTGGGTAATGCCATCGACCGTAATTTGCTGTTCCGCCATTGCTTCAAGTAACGCACTTTGGGTTTTGGGACTGGCACGGTTGATTTCATCAGCCAGGATCATTTGTCGGAAAATCGGCCCTTGATGAAATACAAATTCCGCTTGTTGCTTGTCGAAAATGGAGACCCCCAGGATATCGGCAGGCAGCATATCACTGGTGAACTGGATCCGTTGGTAACTGAGTCCGAGCGTTTGTGCCAGTGCCTGGGATAGGGTGGTTTTTCCCATCCCCGGCAGATCTTCAATCAGTAAATGTCCGCGGGCGAGAATACAGGCCAACGCCATGCGGATCACTCTCGGTTTACCAATCAGAACTTGCTGCAGTTGTTGTAGAACTTGTTCGATAACGCCTTGTTGCATAACATCCTCACTGAACGGCAGGTCTCAGTATTCAAGGTAATCGCTGTTCAACCAAGTGCCAAGCTTTTCAGCAGGTTAATTGCAATAAAGCCGCTATTAATGCTCCGGTATCAGTAACGATATTGTTTTTCAGCATTGCTGAAAAATGGTGGTGTCTGCTGCTGTTTCCTCTCGTAAATAGCCCGATAAGTAAACACTGCCTGCACATATTCTCGCGTTTCCTTAAAAGGCATTACCTCAACAAATGTCATTAAATCGAGTTTACCTTGGCTATCCTTTAGCCATTGCTTTACCCGGTATGGCCCAGCGTTATAAGCGGCGGTAGCGAGTATCCGATTACCATTAAAATCTTTGACTAACTGGCTGTAATAAGCACTACCCAGCGGAATATTAATTTCCGGCTGATATAAGCTTTTCACGCCTTGATAAGGAAGTTGATATTTCTTTGCTGTGAGCTCTGCGGTACTGGGCATCAACTGCATAAAACCCCGAGCACCTACGCCAGAGGTTGCATAAGTATTATAGGCACTTTCTCGGCGTGAGATTGCGCGCAATTCATTTACCGAAGTATTAAATTTTTTGCCAGCTTTATTAAAGCTTTCCTTTGCCGGGAAGGGGAAGCGCATCGTCATGTCATCCCATAGCTTGGCCGAAATACTGGCGTCTACTGCAAGCGCCTCCCAGCCTTGTTGTAACGCATACAAACCATATTGCGCCTGCATTTGCGGGTTATGACGTTGTAATAACATGATCCACTCTGGCTTGGCATCCAGCCATTTATCCATTGCCATCAATTCATTTATTCGTGCAAGCCCAGGATCATCGGCTAAACGCGCTTGCAGATTGTCTTTATTGACGGTGGGATCATGGGCCAGGTTGAGCGGTTTCCCCAGCTCACTGGCAACAGCAAAACCATAGAAATTACGCTGGTCGGCAATTTTGTTATAAGCGACATCATCCAGCATGCCGAGACGATGTTGCCAATATTGCCAACGCGCATCGTGGCGCGCTTCATCGCTAAGTAACGGTATGAGCTTTTTGACCGTGTCAATGTCCTGATCGGCAAGCGCCCAGCGGATACGCCGTTCGGTCAGATCATCCGAGTGCAACTGTGGCAGCATAGTGTCGACGGTATCTTTCAGATCGTCTTCTCGTTTAAGCAGCGCATACCACACCAGATAACGGTTAAGTTTGTGCCTGTCGTCATCATTGAATCGACCGGCTTTCTGGTATTTTTCATACAACGAAAATGCTTGTTTGAGATCTTTCGTTGCCAATCGTTTCAAGCCAACGGCGACGATATCGGCATAAATGGGCGCTTTACCGTTAAACGAGCGGCTATGACGTAATGTGCGAGGATCGCGGTAGACATCCAGTAACAACTGAGCCTGTGTTTTATGACGAGTTATCTTCTGCGACAGAAAGGTAAGCAACCCGGTTTCAGCCTCGTCGAAACTCAACAGCATGCGCGACCAGATCAGTTCTTGGGTACGAAACCCGTCATGGGTCCACGCCCTTAGTAATGGATCGCAGCTTTTAGGCAGTGAATGGCCGGTTAACCAAAGATCCTCGGCACCTTTGTAGGCTTGCTTTTTATCGCCCAATGCCAATTTTGCGCGGTAGTAATAACATTGAAGCTCTGGTGCTCGTGGCAGGTCTGGTGAAATAATCAAAAAATCCTGCCAACGTTGGTCGTTTGCTGTCTGCAATAGATAGCGATGACGTGACATGTCATACAACGGAGAACTGGCAAATGGCTGGATCGCACGCAAGGCTTCTTTGCCATGCATGTTTAAAATCGCATCCAGATTTGCATTAAAGTCGAGATAGATAGCAAGTGGATAGTTGCTAAGCTGCTTACGCAGCTTTTGGTAGGTGTCTGTTTGATTATTTTTGAGTGCGTCTCTGGCATCCAGATAAAGTTGCCGTTGCTGTGAATAATCAATATCAGCAGCAACAGCCAAACAGGATGACAATAGCAGCAGTACGCTAACGCAAATTGTCAGCAAACTCCTTTTGCACCTGATCACAAACATTTCCCACTCCCTACCACATGGAATCGGTGATATTCACCTTAGGATTCATTTACCACTTTTTTCACAGCATCAAGGCGTTCAACAGTTTCATCATCTTCTGTGTCACTATTGAGGGCTTTATCCAGCAGTTTTTGATCGAGTTGTTTACTGGTTTCTGCACCCAACTGCTTAATCTGCTGTGCCTGCTGGATAAGATTACCGCGGCCTGAGGAAAATTTACTCATCGCCCCGCTGAAACATTTATCCGCACTGGAAATAGCGCGTCCGAGCTTATCCATATCCTCCAGAAATCCACAAAGTTTATCGTATATTTTCCCCGCCTGACGGGCGATTTTTTGTGCGTGCTGGTTCTGATATTCATAGCGCCAGATATTATTGATCGTTCTCAGTGCGACCAACAGATTTGTCGGGCTGACAAGCATAATATTATTTTCGAGGGCGTAGTTTACCAGTTGCGGATCCTGTTCTAAGGCCAGTAAGAACGCTGGCTCGAGCGGAATAAACATCAACACATAGTCGAGGCTTTTTAAGCCATGCAATTGTTGATAATCCTTTTGTCCCAAGCCTTTGATATGAGTGCGAATGGAGTTGACATGTTCTCTGGCGGCTAACTGCTTTTCCTCATCGGTATCAGCATTAAAATAACGTTCATAAGCCAGCAATGACATTTTGGAGTCAATGACGACATCTTTGCTATCGGGCAGATGCACAATCACGTCAGGTTTAAAGTGTTTGCCATTATCATTTTTAAGGTCCTGCTGGATCTCATATTCGTGCCCGGCGCGCAGTCCGCTCTCCGATAACACCCGTTCCAGGATCACTTCACCCCAATTGCCTTGCTGTTTATTGTCGCCTTTTAATGCACGAGTCAAATTAACGGCATCTTCACTCATACGCTGGTTGAGGTGTTTCAGCTCTTCCAACTGATGTTTTAACGAATATCGCTCTGCTTGTTCCTTTGAATAAGATTCACTAATCTGTTGTCTGAATCCTTCAAGTTGCTGCTTTAATGGCGCAATAAAACCATCCATTTGCTGGGCATTCTGCGATTGCAATTTATGACTCTTGTCATCAAAAATTTTATTGGCAAGATTCTCAAATTGTACTTTTAACCGAGATTCACTGCTTTCTAACAAGGCCAGTTTATCGTTCAATGCTTGACGCTCTGCCTCGAAACGTGCGCTAAGCGTCTGTTGTACAGCATTGGATTTTGACAAGTTGAGCTGTGATTCCATCACCTTATGCTGAGCTTCTTTTAACTGCTGTTCCAGGAGTGGCACCCTTTCAGCATGGGCTTGAGCTTTACCCAGTACACTGATCTGTTGTTGTAATTGTTCCTGAGTGGATAGCAATTGTTGTGTTAGCTGTTGCAGTTGTGCCTGATACTGATTTTCTAATGCGTCTTGCGCCTGAGATCTGCCATGGCGCAACAACCAAAGCATGACTAGCGCAGTACAAAAGATAGCGACAAATAGCCAAATAACGGGAATTTGTGGGACCAGTAGTTCGTTGACCAAATCCATGGAACGATTCCTATAAAATGATAACTATTTACTAGGGTCGCATGGATAGGGGGCAGGCTTCAAGGCCTTGCTGCTATAGGGTTTCTTGGCTGCTTAAGGCTTGTACTTTGGCGTATGGTAAACGGTATTTACATGGTAGCGAATGCAACTGATTAGCGCTAAAGTTGTCAAACAGAATCAATACCAATGCATAAATATCGGATACGCCATGAACAGAAAATTCATCAGAGGCATCCGCCGCAAGCATCCTTGGGATATCGCCGAAAACGAGGTCACGCCTGAAGCGGTATTTCGCGATCGTCGGCGGATTACAGCGATGCTGGGACTGGGTGCGCTTAGTGCCAGTCTGCCAGGTTATGTGCAAGCCGGGATCTTCGATCTGTTTGGTGAAGATCAGCCATTATTTGCGACTCGGGCGTTAAACTTTACGGTAAATTCGCATTATCAGACCGCTGAACAGCAGACGCCATACGATAAAGTGATCCGGCATAATAACTTTTATGAATTTGGAACGGGTAAACAGGATCCATTTGAGAATGCACAAAAGCTAAAAGTTAACCCCTGGCAACTGAATATCGAAGGGCTGGTTGATAAACCGCTGACACTGGATTATGACGATTTGTATAAGTTAATCCCGCTGGAGCAGCGTATTTATCGCTTACGCTGTGTAGAAGCATGGTCTATGGTAATCCCTTGGGTAGGCTTTCCGTTAGCTGCACTATTGAAAAAAGTAGGGGTAAGTAGCAAAGCCTCTCATGTGGCATTTGAAACGCTGTTTGATCCTGAACAGATGCCCGGTCAACGTAATCCGTTAATGGGAGGGGGGATTCATTATCCTTATGTTGAAGGCTTGCGGCTTGATGAAGCGATGAATGAGCTGACGTTCCTGGCTGTAGGTTTGTATGATCAAACGTTATCGCCTCAGAGTGGCGCGCCTATCAGATTAGTTGTGCCCTGGAAATATGGCTTTAAGAGCATCAAGTCTGTTGTGCGGATCCGTCTGGTAGATAAAGAACCGCCAAACAGCTGGCACCAACTCGTACCGCATGAGTATGGATTCTATGCCAATGTCAATCCTGAAGTAGATCATCCCCGCTGGTCTCAGGCGAGTGAACGACGTATCGCCGCTGGTGGGCTGTTCAACGCGAAACGTATAGCGACACTGCCTTTTAATGGCTATGGCGAGCAGGTGGCTGCGATGTATCAAGGAATGGATCTAAGGAAATACTTCTGATGTGGCGTATTTCTCGCCGAGCGTTATTTTGGGGAAAGGTGCTATTGCATGTCGCCGCTGCATTACCCATAGCACTATTGGTTCTGGCGGTTTACCGCGATGATGCCGGTGGCGATCCGGTGCAATACATCATCCATTTTTTAGGAAAGGGCGCGCTGAATCTTTTGCTGCTGACCTTAGTGGTGTCACCTGTGGCTGCTTGGACCAAACAAGGAATGCTGGTGCAACTAAGGCGACCACTGGGTTTATGGACATTCTGCTACGCCTGTTTGCACTTGCTGGCATACATCAGTCTTGACCTGCTGTTCGCTTGGCAATTGCTGTTGCAGGAAGTCATTAAGCGTCCTTACATCGTGGTCGGAGCCTGTGCCTGGTTGATCCTTTTAGCGTTAGCTTTAACCTCGTTTAAAGCCGCACAGCGGCGGATGGGTAAACGATGGCAGCAGCTGCACTATGGCATTTATCCCGCAGTACTGTTAGTGACGATACATTACTATTGGTCCGTTAAATCTGAAATCATTGAACCCAGTCTCTATATTTTGCTAGCGCTACTGTTGTTATCTTTTCGATTACGTAAATTTTCGCGAAAAGTATGAAGGTCATCTATGCACGGCATCGTGGGATGCTGATGTCGACGGCATTGTCGGGTGGCGTTGCTTTTTGGTTTCATACATGGCCGAATCTGCATGATTGAGTAATGCGGCGAGTGTGTGACCATCTGACGGATAAACGCTGATCCCGATGCTTAAGCCGACATCCAAGTGCTGCTCCTTCAGGGGAATTGCGACGCCAGTATTGCGAATTTTACTGGCAACTAATTCAATTTCTTCGTATTTATGCACAGGCTCCAGCCACACGATAAATTCATCACCGCCAAAACGGGCGATCATGTCAGATGCCCGCAAGCTATGTTGTAAACGTTTAGCGATTTCTTTCAGTACAGCGTCCCCCGCCGCATGACCAAGGCTATCATTAATTGGTTTAAACCGGTCTAAGTCGATGAACAACAGTGCCGCTTGTTGTTGCTGCCGTTTACATCTTTCAATGGCTAATTCAATTTGGACGTTGGCCGCTCCACGATTAAGGACACCGGTAAGATCATCATGTTCCGCCATATGCCGCAGTTTTTCCTGCTGGATCTGTAGCCGTTGAGTCTGATCTTCAACTTCCTTCTGCAGCTGATCGCGCTTGTGCGTGGCAGCCAATAATTCCTGTTTCATTCGATTAAACTCTTCGGCTACCTCTCCAAACTCCTCACCTTTCGGCATTTTGACTTTACTGAAAAGATCACCGGCCGCAAGGTCCTTGATCCCCTTTTTCAGGGTACTTAGATGCATTTTGAAACGGGCCAGTGTTTGCAACGAAAACAGCGTCACCAGAATAGCAATAAGTGACAGCAGGATGCCGTTGAAATACAGGTGTTGTACCTGCATGCGACGCGCCTTATTGACCACTTGGGTTTGTAATCGCAATAGATCTTCACTCATGGATTGGATAATAGCGCTGTATCTGGCGGTCAGTACCATCGTGCCATTAGCATCAACGGGTTGTTGATTAATGAAATTTTGACGGGAAAGATTAAGCAGCACGCCAATGTTATCTTCGTGACGTTTCAGGCTGTTCAACAATTTTAATTCGGTGCTATCCATGGGTAATGCTAAGGCTACATCAATGTGGTGGTGTAAATTCTCCAACGCTCTTGTGGTGTCGTTGATCGCCTTCTGATCTTGAAATTGCTGCAATAGCCAGAGATTGGAACGTAGCAGATCGACCCTTAGCTGAACTTCAGTGAGATGATTAATCAGTTCAAATGAACGGATCATCATCGTACGTTGATTAAGTAAGGCGATACCATGGGCCAAAGCCAATATCACGCACAACACCACCAGTAACTTTAACCGTTTAGATATTCTCATTCTTTACGTACCAGTGATTTGTGGATAACGCGATTAAGCGCTGATGGGTCAATATAGTTACGATAATCAGGGATGTTAGTGGTAGTCACTAACTGCGCTTCTATAGCCCAACGGGCCTGTGCTTGCAGATTACTTACGAGCGTATTGTCTAACGATAAACGAAATTGATAGTCTGGCCATAAGGCTGAAACCTCTGTTACAGGCACTTTGAGGTAGTCAGAGACAATCTGTTGCGATTGCTCAGGTTGTTCAATAATAAACTGAATAGCTTGATTTAGCGCTCTCAGTACCTGAATGTGTTGTTGCAGATTGGTCACAGTGCTATTGCGTAATGCCAAAAGATTAAATGACAGACTGTAAATACCTTTGGTTTTGAACTGAAAAACCTGTGTTGGATATTGCTGTTGTAACTGAAAAGCAAAAGGTTCCCATACCGATATTGCGTCAACAGCACCGGCCATTAATGCGTCACCAATGTCATAAGGCGCAATATCCATGCGTTGTAATTGCTGTTGGGGATGTCCGGTCATAAGTAATATGGCATCCATAAAGTACTCACTGGCACTGCCTGATACGATTCCCACTTTATGAGAAAGTAAATCACCAGGTTGACGTATGCCGGACGATGCTTTAGCAATGATTTTTATATCATTATCAGATTCGGCAAAACTACTGATGATGCTAAAATCATTGCGTGCAAAGCTGTTAAACATCACCACCGTTTCCGAGCTTGTTGCCAGATCCGCATCGCCGCGTGTTAGCGCATTAAAACAGTCATAGCCACCTTTTATGGGCAGCAATTGCACGGTCAGTTGTTGCTCCCTGAAAAAGCCCATTCGTTCGGCAATAATCACCGGTGAAGAGAGTGGAGAGGTGGAAACCGCTATGCGTAACGGTTGCGTGGTAGGCAAAAGCACATAGGCAGGATTGGCAGAAACACCAATCCAAAGAAGCACACTGCCTAACACCAAAAACAGCAGCAAAAGGTACTTTTCCATTATTGATATGCCGACTTCCCAGAGATTAAGGGTAGTTAAGATCTTGGTTCTTATTGTGGTTTTAAGTCTAGCGTATGCTTCTGGTAACGCCAGTTTCCAATACGTTGTACTTAAAATTGATTAGTAGCGATTCTGTGGGAAAATGGTGAATAACAATGACGGCCCAATATTTTTCTAATATGAGCGGGTGAAAACAATATAATTTTAATATTGGTAGTGAAGATACAAAAGTCAAACAGTAGTTGTGGTTAATAGCAACTACCGTTTGGCTTTTATTTATTATTTTTGTAAGGTCGCCATATAATTGACAACCTCGTCATAACTCATATCGAGTTCTTTGGAGAGGTTTATTACTTTGGTTTTGAATGTTTGTACTTTTTCGTTCTTGAGTTGTTGATGTTGCATTTCATCAACGAGTTCATTAACTGCTTCCTGCAGTAACTGCATACGCTTAATACTATAATCCAATGACTTGAGATAACGAGTCATCTGTTGTTTGTTTCTCGCCTGTTCAAGATCCGTTGAATGCTTTTTTTCATATCCATATTCATCAAGCGCAGCTATCGCACTTTGCAGATCAAGCTCTTTGCTCATGTAATTCTCTTAATAGGGTAAACTTCAAAGAAACAGGGTGGAGTGCTACTTGATAAATTAGTGTAGCAAGCAAAGTGTATATTATTTTTCGCTATTATCTCAAGCACAATATATGAAGTTTATTATAACTTGAGCGCTATCAATAACACCGCTAATCTTAAAGTAAATTATTGTAAAAAGGCCCATAAATTATGTTGGATTTACTTCCGGATCTTTTCGACACATATCCTGAACAGATACAACTTTTATCACTGCCGTTGACGCAATATGGTGGTAAGCACGTTTTTTGGGGGGAAGTTGTCACCGTGTATTGTTTCGAGGACAACTCCATGGTGAAACAACTGCTGGCAAGACCGGGACAAGGGCGAGTATTAGTTGTTGATGGGGGTGGTTCGCTAGACAAAGCGCTGATGGGGGACTTGATCGGTCAAAGTGCCGCCGATAACGGTTGGGCTGGTGTCGTAATAAATGGCGCGATCCGCGATGCCGGAGCGTTGTCAACGATGCCAATAGGCATTAAGGCGCTCGGTACAGTCCCTATAAAGACCGAACGTAAAGGGCTGGGCGATGTTAATTGCCCGTTAGTTTTCGGTAAGCAGACAGTTGCGCCAGGGATGTTTATTTATGCAGATGACAATGGTTTGGCCGTGAGTAATACGGCTTTGGATCTAAGTCTGTTAGGCTAGATGAATTGACTGGATGCAATCAAAAGGACTGAAAAATGAAAGCATTAAAGTGGATAATCGGCGTGGTGTTGCTGATTTTAGTGGGGTTTGTATTCTACTTGACGGTAGTCTTTGATCCGAATGATTTTAAGCCGCAAATCATTGCCGCTGTAGAAAAGCAAACTGGCAGAACCTTGGCCATTGATCAGGATTTAAGTTGGACCTTCTTTCCCACAATAGGCATTAAGGCCGGCGGTATATCACTCAGCAATCCAAAAAACTTCTCCGAAAAACAGATGGTTGCTGTTAATGAAATTGTCGCTAATGTCGATCTGTTACCCTTACTAAGCAAACAGGTAAAAATTTCACAACTGAAACTTGATGGTCTGCAGTTGAATTTGGAGACCACCAAAGATGGCCGAACCAGCTTTGAGGGGTTAATGGCATCTGATGAAGGGCAAGGTGGCAAGACACCGGCTGACGCTTCAAGTCAGCGCGGAAATATTATGCTGAAAGGACTTAATATCGGTGGTATTGATATCAGTAACGCCCAGGTTAAATTGCTCGACAGCCAGCAAGCTGCTGAAAATGTTTTTACGCTAGAATCGTTAACGGTAGGGGCTTTGGCTTTGGACAGTTTTGCACCAATTACATATAAATTTAACGGTAAGATGCCTGATATGACCGTGAGTAGTGAAGGGCAGGGACAGCTTAAAATTTCGAGTGATTTGAAACAGATATTCCTTAAAGATTTCACTATTCACAATAACCTTGCTGGGGTGAATCTTCCAAAAGGTGAGCTAAAAGCGGATCTGACGACCAATATTCAACTGAATACTGGCACCCAAACAGTTGCCATGGTGCTGAATAAATTGGCATTGGCTGACATTAATGGTTCTGGTGAATTGAATCTTTCCTACGGAAGTAAAGTACCGCAAGTGGATGCAACATTGGCTTTCGGCACAGTTGACCTCGATAAGTTGATGTCAGCAGCAGAAGCCAATACGACTGAACAGCCAGCTGCGGCGACAAGTGTTGCAGCGACTTCAGTCGAGCCAGATTTGAATGGCATGAAAGCGGTTAATATGACCCTCAGGCTCACCATCGCTTCATTAAAAGCGGCCGGTGTGACTACCGATAACTGGGTTATCAATACCAAATTGCATAATGGAGTCTTGGAGGTACAAAAACTAACGGCGGATCTTTATCAAGGCTCCCTAACCGCAAGTGCAAAAGTGGATGGTCGAAATAAGCTTGCGAGTTACAGCTTTGACAGTGAGCTGAAGCAAGTAAATTTGCAGCCTTTACTGAAAGATGCGGCGGACGTCGATATGTTGGCCGGCACCGCTAACATCAATGCCAAAGGCAGCGGGCGCAGTTTAATACCGGAGAACATTAAAAAGAATCTTGATGTCAGTGGTAATTTTAATATTGCGGATGGTGCGCTTTATGGCGTCAATATTCCATTAATGATCAGAAATGCGCAGGCAAAGCTCAAAGGTGATTTAAGTAGCCAGAGTGGTGAAGAAGAGAAAACCGATTTTACCAGTCTAACAGGTTCCTTTACGGTTAAAGACGGGCTCGCCAACAATCCTGATTTGCTAATGTCTTCTCCGTTAATTCGTCTATCTGGCGCCGGCGGGGCCAACCTGCTACAGGAGACCTTAGATTATCGGTTAAAGACTTCTTTGGTGAGCACCCTTAAAGGCCAGGGCGGCAAAACAACAGATCAGTTGGCTGGGGTAGAAATTCCCTTGTTGATCAGCGGTACATTCGCTAAACCCAAATATTCTTTAGATACTGATGCGTTGTTTAAAAATAAACTGAAGGACGAAACCGAAAAAGTTAAAGATAAATTGAAAGATAGCCTGTTGAAAAAACTCGGTGGCGGTTAATGGAGAACTAGCCGTCGCCATTGAAAGGTCAGGTTCAGAGCTAACTTTCTACCGGTATTGGATGTCGGCTGGGGTTGCAAAAGTTGTGAGTTATGAGATAGAAAAGCCCCCAATCATGGAGGCTTTTTTATTACTTTCGATGTTCTTCTTTGTCTGGTGGTTTTTGCGTTGAGTCTTGACTATCAGGCTTGTCGCTATCTTTCTGATGGGGTTGACCAAAAGGTGGCAATTTAAATTTTGCACTGTATTTCAATACCGCAATGTTGCTGAATACAACGCCTATTACCAGCAATATGATGAGCCAAACTTCCCAGCTAGACATGATAATAACCCGTATTAATCGACGGCTAATCGCTGTTCACAGCGTCGAATATCTTCCGGTGTATCGACTTCTGGCGAATCAAAGGCGCTGATGGCTATCTTGATCGGATGACCATATTCCAAGGCTCGCAATTGTTCGAGCTTTTCGAGACTCTCCAGTTTACCCATAGGTAACTTTGCAAAGGTTTCGACGAAACGACGAGTATATGCGTAAACGCCCAGATGTTTATATACCGGGTATTCCTTGACATCACGGCCGAATGGGATCCGTGCCCGAGAAAAATATAATGCAAAGTTATTGTTATCAAACACCATCTTAACGTGCTTAGGATCGTCTAGCTCACTTGGGTCGGTGATTTGATAGGCAAGGGTGGCCATTTCAAACTCACCTGGATGCAGTTTAAAAAGATCAACGATCTGCTCGATAGAAATGGGATCGATTAATGGCTGGTCACCCTGAAGGTTGACCACTAAATCGTCATCAGCAAGTCCAAGTTGTGCAATGGCATCATTAATGCGGTCTGTACCAGAAGCTGCATCAGGATCAGTCATTATCACCTGACCGTGAAAACTCTCTACAGCCTTTTTGATACGTTCGTCATCCGTTGCCACATAGATATTATCGATTCCTTTGGCCAGTAGTGCTCGTTCATAAACACGCTGGATCATCGGCTTGCCGTTAATCGGTGCCAGTGGCTTGCCAGCAAAGCGGCTAGAACCATAGCGTGCAGGGATTAACAGGGTAACTTTCATGGATATACCTATAAATAAATGTCAGGGTCCTTAACGGACCCTGACGAAGTTAAGAGTAACGATTACCAAGCTTAGATGCGACGGAATAGCTTGGTCAACATTTCATCGGTGACTTTTTCCTGCCAGCTATCACCGTATACGTTTGCCCACAATGGCCCCATGCTCTTGGTCACTTTTACCATGGCAGCAATGGTTTCATTTGGCAGATCTTTACAGATGTTTTGCGGTAACTGAATGTTATGCTGTTTCATCATGCTGCGGAATTCTTCCATGTGAGATGGATAGAAATCGTCCAGTACGTTGAAGGCAATACAGTTACCAATACCGTGGTGGAAGCCTAAAACATAGGCCAGCCCATAGGATACTGCGTGACAAGCACCCACCTGGCTGTAAGCAATGCTCATGCCGCCCATAAAGGATGCCATCATCAGTTTGTCATCTTTATTTGGATGACCTTCGATAAAGACTTCACGGCACAGATCTAACGATTTTTCAGCGTAAGCGCGAGAAAACTCATTAAGGAAGGTGCCTTCCAGCGATTCAATACAGTGGATCCAGCAATCCATACCAGTGTAGAACCATTGATCGGTTGGCACCCCGGCAATTAGTTCAGAGTCCATAATGATCTGATTGAACACCGTGTAATCTGAGTTCAGTCCCAGTTTACGTTCTGGGCCACACAGAACGGCAGTGCGAGAAGCTTCTGCACCAGTACCGGAAATGGTTGGAATACCAATATGATGTACAGCTGGGTTTTTGATCAGATCCCAACCCTGATATTTGGCTGAACCACCTTCGTTAGTTAGCATCAGAGACACGGCTTTGGCCAAGTCCATGGTCGCACCACCACCGATACCGACAACGCTCACTGGCAGTTTGGCAGAGAATTTCTGGACCTGCTCAGTCAAACCATCTACTTGCACAGTTGTGGGTTCGTCAGTGACATCTACCCATAACAGAATGTCTTGTGCTTTAAGCGGCAGACGGCTTTCTAAAGGTTTGCCCTGGTGTACGTTGTCCACAACGAAAACGACAAAATCGTCAGCGTGTTTGCGCTCGGCAGCCAGAACTTCGTCTAACTGAGCGAAAGAACCACGTCCGAAAATCATTTTAGGGACAACTTGGAAATTCTTAAATTTCATCGTTACCTGCTCCTGATAAATTATTGGGCAAACGCCTTTTTAATATTGGCAATGCGCTCGGCAATCTGTGCATCAGTCCAGGACAGTTTAATTGCCATGGAGATGGTCCGGCTCATGATGTCGTCGGATTTTGGCACAGATACTTTAGTGTAATCGGGCCGGTCTTTAATTAATGAGATCGGCAGGGCGGCAGCACTATGCATCTGCTGGATGTGCTGCCAGTTTTTCAGGTAGTGCCAGTTATTGACATACCAGTAGAAGCAACCGTCAACGCCATTGGCGGCCAATTTTTTGCTGATTTCCTGAGTACGAGCTTCAGTTGGCAACATAAAGCTTAAAAAGCTGGCGTTATCGCCTTCAACATCAGGAATTTCGCGGAAAGTCACTTCGGCAATCTCGGCCATAGCATCTTTCAGTAATTTTTTATTTTTACGCTGGATATCAATGATGGTATCCAGTTTGCGCAGCTGTGCCAGACCTAATGCAGCATTCATTTCACTGATCCGGAAATTCAGCCCCATAATGGGATGAGTTTCAGCGCCGCGGTCATTTCCGATATGGTCATGACCATGATCGGAAAACATGTGGGCATTGTTATAGATATCATCGTTATTACTGATGACCGCACCGCCTTCACCGCAAGTGATGGTTTTTACAGAGTCAAAGGAATAACAACCAACATCGCCAATGGAACCTAGTGCCTGGCCGTGATAACTACCACCAATAGCTTGGCAAGCGTCTTCCAGCAGGATCAGGTTGTGCTTATCACAGATGGCTTTAATCTCATCAATCTTGCCCATGGAGCCACACATATGCACCAAGTTAACAGCTTTGGTACGGGGAGTAATGGCGGCTTCAATTCCTTCTGGTGACAAACACAGGGTTTCGTCAATTTCGGCAAATACTGGTATCGCACCGGCAATAGCGATCGCTTCGACAGAGGCCACAAAAGTGAATGGGGGAACAATGACTTCATCACCAGCACCAATACCCGCAGCATTTAAGGCAGTTTGCAGAGCAGCAGTACCGCTGGATAACAGATGTGCATGTTTAACGCCCATTTTTTCACACAGCAACTGCTCCATATCGCGGGTCTTCCAGCGACCATGACGCATCTGGTCAAAGTTGTAACGGAAGGTAAAACCATGTTCCATTACGTCTGCCACTTCCTGCTTTTCTTCAGGACCGAATAATTCAAAACCGGGCATGGGAAGTTATCTCCTAGGATATAAATTGTGCTCTTGGAATTGCCAGTGCTGACATGGGAGCCGGATTTTCGGACGGAGCCTTTTGGCGGCGGGCGGAAATGCCGGGGTGACCACTAAGAGCACCCGTTTAGATTGGCGAATTATACCGGCCACAACTTCAGACTGCGATGTTTTATTGAGGAAAATTCCGATCAGCTGCGTAAATAAACAGCAATATCCAAGACTGTTAAGTTAAAAGTAAGGGGACTAACGTCCCCCATCACTTATGTTATTTTTTTGTGGCGTGTTCTGCTCGCCACAGTTCACCATCGCTAGTGACATCCAAATCGGTGATCAGACCGTTTTCAATGCTGTATAACCAACCATGTACCGCGAGTTCCTGACCGCGTTCCCAGGCATCTTGTACGATGGTTGTCCCCACAACGTTCGCTACCTGCTCAATGACATTTAGTTCACACAGACGATCATATTTTGCCTGACCTTCAAGGGCATCGAGTTCTTGTTGGTGTAACCGGTAGATATCACGAATGTGTCCGAGCCAGTTATCAATTAACCCGCGGCGTTCAGGCGATATCGCCGCTTTAACGCCACCACAGCCGTAATGGCCAACCACCATAATATGTTTCACTTTCAGAACATCGACAGCATATTGGATAACAGACAAACAGTTGAGATCGGTATGGATCACCAAGTTGGCGATATTACGATGCACAAACACTTCGCCAGGCATTAAGTCAATGATTTGATTTGAGGGAACGCGGCTATCGGCGCAGCCTATCCACAAATACTCTGGAGTCTGCTGTTTGGCCAGCGTCTCAAAGAAATGTGGATTTTCATTATTGATACGTTCTGCCCAGCGACGGTTATTGTCAAACAGCGGTTTAAGTAATCTCATTGGTATTATTAGCTCTTTGTAGAGGGCAAGGGCGAGCTGTCCTTGATAATTAGTGATATTAACAGAAGCATCGGCGACGCTGGTCGATCCATTGATACATCGGACAGTCTAATGGCATGAGTTTAACGGGTAATTTGTGCAGCATCCGGTACCGGTGCAACAGTTTGCACATAATAGCGGACTAATTCAGCTAGTTGCTCAAGAATAGCAGGCTTCAGACTGATCTCTTGCTGAATCAGTATTGCAGCCAACTGCCTAACATCGTATGCCCGCAACATTTCGTTAGCGATTGGGTAGTAGCTGTAATGCCACAATTCGGCACTGGTACCACTCAATGCAGCTTGAAATGGACGGTAAAAACTAAAAATAGCCGCGTGCTGATCAAGCCATTGGTGCATGGCATGACAAGGTCCACCCGGCTGATATTCGTCATTGATGAGTTGTAGCTTATCGCGCGTTAATGCATGAGAATCAAACAGATCGATATCGGTTCCCCAGTGATGACGCGAGGTGCCGGGCAGCGCTGACCATAACAGCAGGGTTTGTAGCAGTTCTTGATCGCTCAGGGTTTCAATATGCGTTATCGGCTTGGAGTGCACATCTAACAAGGGGCGTTGGCCGCTGGCCTTGGCATTCCAAATTTGTCGTTGTCGTTCAAAACTCCGGTGGGCAGAACAGATATCGACTGTTATACCGTCAGCGGCTGCGGCTTGTTGTAATTTTTGTAAGGCAGCGGCAGCTTGTGGTTCCATTAAAAATCGCCGTTGGTCATGACTCTGCACCATTATCAGTCCCGAGTCATCAACGCCATACAGGCGATTTTTAGGAAATATCAGCACAATAATTTTTCCAGGATCCGTTGGTAACACTGGGCCAGAAGTTCAAGATCTGCGACACTGACGCATTCATTCACTTTATGAATGGTGGCGTTAACCGGACCTAGCTCAATCACTTGGGCTCCGGTAGGCGCAATAAAGCGCCCGTCAGAAGTACCACCGGAGGTTTGTGCATCGGTTTGTAAACCGGTGGTTTCCAGAATGGCAGCGTGAGTGGCCTCAAGCAACGGACCTTCACCGGTCAGGAAGGGTAATCCGTTGTATATCCAACCGATGTCATAATCCAGCCCATGGACATCGAGGATATGTTGTACTTTGGCAATTAGCTCATCAGCGGTCACTTCTGTGGAATAGCGGAAATTAAACATCACCTGTAATTCTCCAGGGATCACATTAGATGCACCGGTGCCGCCGTTGATATTGGCAATCTGAAAACTGGTTGGTGGGAAAAAAGCATTGCCATTATCCCATTGGGTTGCAGCTAGTTCTGCAAGCGCAGGGGCTGCTTTATGAATGGGGTTATCGGCCAGGTGAGGGTAGGCGACATGGCCTTGAATACCTTTCACTGTGAGATTCCCAGTTAAACTGCCGCGGCGACCATTTTTGACAATATCGCCAAGCTTATGCGTACTGGAAGGCTCTCCCACTAAAGCCCAGGTAATTTTTTCATTACGTGCTTCCAGCGTATCGATAACACGCGTGGTCCCGTTGATGAACGGGCCTTCTTCATCGCTGGTAATCAGGTAGGCGATTGAGCCTTTGTGATCTGGATGCTCAGCCACAAATCGTTCGGTGGCGACAATCATAGCTGCCAGCGAGCCTTTCATATCGGCCGCACCACGACCATGCAGATATCCATCAATGACCACCGGGTCGAACGGTGGTGTGTGCCAACGATTGACATCACCAACAGGCACCACATCAGTATGACCGGCAAAACAAAACACGGGACTTTCTGTGCCGCGACGTGACCATAAATTCGTGGTGTCCTCAAACACCATCGACTCATTCATAAAGCCGAGTTTATCCAAACGCTCCGCCAATAATTGCTGGCACCCTTCATCTAAAGGCGTGACCGATGGCCGCGCTATCAGCTGTTGCGCCAGTAACAACACATCATTACTCATAAACCGAACCACTCCCGATATGCAACTTCATTGAAACCTGCCATGACTTTATCACCTTGTTGTAATACCGGGCGTTTGATTAGCGTAGTATTTGCCAGCATAAGTTGTTTAGCTTTTGCCGCAGTTAAGTCTTGTTTGTCCAACTCAGACAACGCTCGGAAACTGGTGGAACGCTTATTCAGTAACGCTTCCCAGCCGATAGCGGCAATCCAACTGTCGATGGTCGCTTCTGGCAGTGGTTGCTCTCGGTAATCAAAAAATTTTACTTGCTGATGGTTGGCATCAAGCCATGTAACGGCTTTTTTTACCGTGTCGCATATCTTAGGTGATATGCCATAAAGCGTGGATGTCATAATGAGCCAAAGATTCTGAATGGCGGACTATTGCCGATGAGTATAAAAAATTGTGATGCTGTTCACCAGACTGACCACACCGAAAAACCATTCAGGTTACGGCATATGTCTGGAGTCAGAGTTCCACGGTGAAGATAACGTCTTTTCCGGCAGTTACCGGACCTTGACGTTTTTCCATAAAACGGATGTCTTCCATGTTGGCTAACACCACAGGCGTCAGCAGGCTGCTGACCTGGCCTTGTAAATAATCCAGGTCAAATTCAAGAATATGATCGCCAGCTTTGACCTGTTGCCCTTCCTGTGCCAAGCGTTTAAAGCCTTTACCACGTAGCTCAATAGTACCAACGCCAAAGTGCACAAATAACTCTAACCCCTGCGGGGATTCAATGCTAAATGCATGATTAGTTTCGAAAATTTTACCAACAGTACCATCTATTGGTGCCAACATATATTGGCCTGCTGGTGAAATAGCGACACCGTCACCAACAATTTTCTCGGAAAACACCACATCGGGAACTTTTTCTATAGGGACTATTTCACCAGAAATAGGGGCATAGACTTTAATACCGCCTTCAATGTTGGGTTGACCTGATACCAGGCGCCGAATACGGCTTAAAAATCCCATGGATTAATTGTCCTTAGTAAGGGTTATGGCTGTCATTGCTTCCTGTGCCACCATTCTCAGGAAGATATAACCTTAGCATACTGAATTATTTCTATATTTGACAACCGGATAACAGTGTTTCGAGTTCAGAAATTCGCTGACATTGCAGTGCATTGTCTGCCAATTGCTTAAAGTCACTAAATCGCCCCTGGCAAATGGCGGCCTTAATCTCAGCGATCGCGGCGGCATTGGCACTCAATTCATCAAATCCCATGCCCATCAACAGCGGGGCAATACAGGGATCGCTTGCCAATTCTCCACATAACGATGTGGTGACGCCAACGGCTTTAGCTGTGTGCAGTGTCTGCGATATCAATTGTAATACCGCTGGGCAAAAAGCGGGATAATTGGCAGTTAATTGCGGATTGCCGCGATCTGCTGCCAAGGTGTATTGCGCTAAATCATTGGTGCCAATGCTGATAAAACTCAGTCTGGGTAACATCGCTTTAAGATTGATCACTGCTGCGGGGGTCTCCACCACAATACCGTACTCGGGCTCGGCAAAAGCTTTTTGCTCCAATAGGAGTTGCTGGCGGCAGATTTCGATTTCAGTAAACAGTTCATCTAATTCTTCGGGTTGACTGACCATAGGAAACATTAATCGCACGTTACCAAATGCCGCCGCGCGTAATACAGCACGTAGTTGGGTGTGCAGCACATCTTTATGGTGCAGTGTATAACGTAATCCACGTACGCCCAGCGCTGGGTTTTCTTCGGCAGATTGGGGATTGATACAGGAAAATTCCTTATCTGCACCCACATCCAAGGTTCTGATGGTCAGACATTGACCTGCGAGCAGTTGTAATGCTTCACAGTACAAATTGAACTGCTCTTTTTCATCGGGCATGGCGACGGCATCCATGAGCATGAATTCTGTACGGAACAGGCCAATACCATCAGCACCAGATTGCGGTAATCTGGCGATGTCATTCAAATTGCCAACGTTAGCCATTAGCTTGAGACTGTGGCCATCAACCGTAGTGCAGGGGACATCGCGATAGCGTTCAAGCGCGCCACGGCGGAGTTGATCCTCAGCTAACTGCTGTTGCAGTGTCGAAAATTGTTGTTGATTAGGTTCAACGTATAAACGTCCTTGGTAGCCATCAAGGAACAACTGCGTGCCGTTCTGAATATTGGCGATATCGAAGTCACAGGAAAGTAACGCGGGTATCCCCGCGGCTCGCGCCAAAATGGCGGTGTGACTGGTAATGCCACCCGTTTTCAGAACGATGCCTTTGATGTATGCCTGGGGTAATAACGCAAATTCTGCAGGTGTCAGATCTTCAGCAAGCAAGATACTGTCTTCTTGCAGTTGCTGTAGTCGCTCCCCACCCGCACCATTGATAGTGCCAATCAGTCGCTTAGACAAACACAATACATCCTGGGCGCGGCGGCTAAGATATGGGTCATCGAGGGCTTCCATCTCGCTGGCTTGATGGAAGAATACACGTTGTACCGCCGCCCCGGCGGATAACTGTAATGTATTGATTGAACTACTAATCTGACTGGTTAATTCAGTATCTTCCAGTAGCAGCAAGTCGGCCTCTACCAGTTGGTAGTTAGCGCTGCCGGGTTCGAGGGAGGAAAGACTGCTTTTGAGCTGTCGGCACAGCTTATTAATGGCACGGGTTGCCTTGGCTTTTTCGGACGGGATACTGGACAGCGGTAACAGGCGATAATCAAGACTGTTATCAAACGGCTCAAACAGAATGGCCTTACCTTGGGCAATTCCGGAGGATACCGCGATTCCTTTCATGTCCATTTGCCGTCCTTAATTTAGCGTCATTAACAACTCGGCGATTCGATCAACTGCTTGCTCAGCTTGGGCACCCTGAGCATAAATCCGCACCTGCATACCATGATATAAACCTAACGTCTGCAATTTAAACAGACTTTTGGCACTGGCTTGCTTACCCTGGCATTCCACAATGACATCGCACAAAAATTGTTTGGCTTCCTTTACCAATAACGCTGCCGGTCGGGTATGAATGCCATGAGGCGCAGTAATGGTAACGGTTTTCTCATACATAGACTTCAGACTCATGTTTAAAATTTCGCCGTTATCAGGCGTTAGCATGCCGCAGTTAGCGGTCATATTCAATGACCTTATAGCCTTTACTGCGGAGTGCTTTTAGCGCGGCGTCCAGCTTATCCCATTTCAGCAAAATATAGTCAGTATCAAATGTCGAAATTGCGAAAATACTGACATGAGCATTCGCTAGGGTTGTGACCACGTTAGCATGGATGCCGGTTGCCGAATAAACTGATGCACCAACTATCTCAATGCAACGCCAGTTAGTGTCATTCTCAGGACTATCGAGTGTTAACTTAGCGTCGACCTCTACCGCTAACTCCTCGCGGGTTTTCGCGAGGAATAATGCTGTTGAGCGAACACTTCCGGCGGAACAACGGGTCCTGCGGCAAAACTGTGGACGCTATAAAGTATGGGATGTATAGCCAGTGTCGGGCGCAAAAAGCGGGTTCCTCAGGGGGCATCGAATATCTAGGTATAAACTTCATTACGGTAAACGACACCCCTGTACATCCCCATCATAACGTTCAGGTTTTAAACTGTCCAAGTGCTAATGCCATCTGCTGGCTAATGTCGCCCATGTCGGTTGCGGCCTGACGGTTGCTGATATTGGCTTGTACTGAGACTTCGGTCTGCTCTGAAATATTGCTGACGTTGCGATTTATCTCTTCAGTGACCAGTGATTGTTCCTCTGTCGCACTCGCCAATTGGGTATTCATATCCGATATTGCCGCAACCAGTTGCAGAATTTTTTCCATCGCAGCATCTGCATGTTGGGCATTCTGCTGCAGTTCTTCTGACTCAGTTTGCGTGACTTGATTGCTCTTCATCACGTTGTTCACGCCGGTTTGGATCTCAGCAATGATAGTGTTAATTTCATTGGTGGACTGCTGGGTTCGCGTTGCAAGGGCTCGAACTTCGTCGGCGACGACAGCAAACCCGCGGCCGTGCTCGCCAGCGCGGGCAGCTTCAATGGCTGCATTTAATGCCAGTAAATTGGTTTGATCGGCAATAGAACGGATGACTTCGAGGATGCTGCCAATCTTTTCAGAAGCATGTCCGAGCGACATCGTTAAATTGGCGGAAGATTGCAGTTCATTGACCAGAGTCTGGCAACCTTGAAGCGTACTTTCCATGGTCTGTTTACCCTGTAACGCCTGCTGTTTGACACTCGTCGCTGAATCTGCCGCCTGTTGTGTATTACTTGCCATCTCTTTTGTGGTGCTTAGCATCTGATTGATGGCGGTTGCGACATTGGCGATTTCTTTATGAATATGATCCGCACTCTGATTCGATTCCTGTACAGCATTAAGTAGCTGTCCCGCATCGACATTGAGATTTTCTCCCAGCGGCTTCATCTGCTCAAGGGCATTGGCGATTTTGGCAACAAACTCATTAAAGGCATCCGCCAGCAGTGATACTTCATCCTTCCCCGGGCTGTTGAGTCTTTTTCTCAGATCCCCGTCACCCTGAGCAATATCTTTCATGGCGTTTATTGCTTCATTAATCGGTGTAGTGATCGACTTATTGAGCACCAGAAAGAATCCAAAAATCGGCAGCGAAATGATCAACATGATCACCAGATAGTGCAGCGATACCGTGACCATAGTGTCATTGATATCACTGAGGTAGGTGCCGGTCAGCACAGTCCAGTCCCAGGTTTTATCGTAGCGCGCTTCAGTAAGCTTTTTTTCTTCCTGTCCGGAAGCTGGGTTGCGGTAGTTATAGGTAAGGGTGGCCTTAGCGTTGGCTTTAGCATTGCTGATAAGCGCTGCAAACGGGCGATCGCCATCCGCCGTTTTCAGCTCTGAAATGTGGGTTCCTACCAGATTGGGATATTGACTGTCTGACAAGATATCGCCATTACTGCCTATGACGATGTAATAGCCGTCTTTACCAAACCGCATGCCATCAAACAGGTGAATGGCCTGTTGTTGTGCTGCCTGCTGCGACATATTCGCCATACTGGCCTGTAGTCTGCTGGCTTCGAGAATGGATAACGCCGAATTTAACAAAGCGTCGTTTTGCGCCCATTTTTGGGTGATGAGATTGCTATATTGTTCTTTGATAGAGAAGCTGGCGAAACACAAGGTTCCGATAGCGGCCATCACTAACATCAGAATCAATCTTTGCAAAATGGTCAATTGCCGTAGCAGATTCATCGATGTGGTCCTTTTTATTATATTTCTATAGGTTGCGACGAATATACCGCATAGTTTCAGGCTTTAAAAAGGAATTTAACAAGTGGTATTTCAATAGGTGATCCTGCTCATTTTTCGGCCATAAACGTGCCCTAATGAGCAAATTGCTTTGCCTTTGTCAAAGGTCGCAGCTTAGAATGCAATCTATAAAGATAATTAGTTGTTTTATAATCGGATATTTCTAAGGATAGCCGAGTCTGGTAGCGATGCAGGAGCAGCAAAAATGCAGCCATCACAAGTAATTAATTCGGATGATATATTATTAAAATTGTGTCGTTCGGTAGCGCAGGTCTTATCAACAACAACTGCCAGTGAAATCAGCCACGCCGGCATGGTGCAACGCATAAACCAAACCCGTTTAAGACCCGATCTCGGCTGCTTTTCTATTTTTGACGGTGGTTTTTCCGGATTGGTGGTCATCAACTTTTCCGCTGACGCGGCGATGGAAATCTATCGTCGTTATTTATTGAGCATGGGCATGCCGGAAGATGAACTCGCCATTAAATACACATCGGATGAAGTTGCCAATGTGATGGGTGAGTTGATGAACCAGATGCTGGGCCATTTCATCAACTTGGTGTCTAAAGAGTTGCAGACTTCCATTAGCCAGAGTCAACCCAAGATGCTGACCATCAATCGGGAAATCACGCTTTCAATTAACGCCAATCTGGATGCACCAATTACCCGACGGGTTAGTTTTCGCACAGAAAATAATAATATTTTCTATCTGGAATTCGCCATGGATAACACAGATTTCATCGGGCTGGCAGCAGTGGAAGCTGACGATGACCTCGATCCCGACGATATTCTGGCGATGCATTCCGCCGGTGCCAGTCACAGTGGCGAAGTGACTGAAGACTTGTTTGATAAACTCGGTATCTAATCTGCTGCATCCGGGCTTGCCAAGGCCCGGACATCCTCCTATGATCCCTCGGTTTTTTGCTGCCGAGGCTGTTTTATGTCTGAATTCTCATTGTCCATTCGTGCCTGTGAACTCGCAGAGCAAGTTATCCGCGAGGTTATTGGCGAAGGTGCGCCGTTGGATCGTGCTTATTCCCGGCAATTCGCAGGCCAGAAATTAGCGCCAGCCCAACAAGCCCAAATTACGCGGGTGGTGGGTGAGATTATCCGGCGGCTGAATTTTTACTGCTATCTGGCACATGTATCGCTGGCGGAAGCGGGCAAACATGCCGCCGATTTACTGATGGCCTGGCATGCATATCAGCAACTACAACCTCCTCGTTGGTCACAAGCGGCGCCCCTTAATGCAGAGGTGCTGACGCAGCGGCTACAACATGCCAACAATGTCGCGGCATTACGCGATGGCTGTCCGGCTTGGTTGGATGTACTGGGACAACGTTTACTGGGGCAAGACTGGACTGCGGAGCGGGCCGCGTTGGCACAAGCACCCAAGCGTTATCTGCGCACTAATCTACTTAAATGTGAGCGTAGCCAGCTGCAATCCCGGCTGGCAAAAGAGGGCATCGCAACCGCAGTTGTTGAGGGGGTGGCTACCGCACTGGAAGTAACATCAGATGCGGCACTATTTCGTACAGAAGCTTTTAAAGATGGTTGGTTCGAACAGCAGGATGCCGGTTCACAACATGTTGCTGATGCGCTGGATGTGACACCGGGAATGCGCGTCATTGATGCATGCGCAGGCGCGGGCGGTAAAACTCTGCATCTGGCTGCCAAAATGCAGGGCAAGGGCCGCTTGTTGGCAATGGATGTTGAGCAATGGAAGCTGGACAATCTCAAAGATCGCGCCCGTCGAGCAGGCGCGCACAATGTTGAGACCAGGCTTATCAGTTCCAGTAAAACCATCAAACGTCTGAAGTTGTCCGCTGATAGATTGTTGCTGGATGTGCCATGTTCCGGTCTGGGGGTGTTGAAACGTAACCCCGATACCAAATGGCATGATACTGAGGCGCGTTTGCCGGTGTTGCAGGCGTTGCAAGCACAAATTCTCGACAGTTATAGCCGAATGCTAAAAGTAGACGGCATTCTAGTGTATGCCACCTGCTCCATTATGCCCGATGAGAATCGACAACAAGTGGATAATTTCCTGGCCAACCATAGTAATTTCCAATTGCTGGATGATGAAACCATTAGCCCGGCAAAGAGTGGGTTCGATGGTTTTTATTTGGCAAGATTGCAACGTACTGCAGAATAACGGTGCTGAATAGTGGAAGTTTTTGTGCAGAGTTTGGTGCAGTTTTTTACAAGCTTTAGCGAGTTCTCATAGTTACACTGATTTAATTGTCATATTTAAGCGCGCTACTGAACTTGTCGGAACCTGCCATCGAACATCGATTATTAACCCCGGTTGCCGGTATTGAGCTGGTTCGAGCCCGTTATCAGGGCTTTGCCTTCGACCGGCATGTGCATACTGATTTTCATATTGGGATAGTGGATGCTGGTGCACAGCGGTTTATGCATCGGGGCAATCAATATTTGCTGGCCCCAGGACGTATTTCGCTGATTAATCCAGATGAAGTCCACGATGGGGAAGGACTCGACAAGGGTCTTTATCAAGTGCGCTTGTTACGAGTCAGTGCTACCGCTTTGGAGCAGTTCGGGAAACAGTTGGGATATCGGCACCGCGAGTTATTCTTCAAGGGACCGGAAATCTTTGACCAGCCTCTCTACAGTGGTTTATTACAACTGCACCAGATGGCAAATCAGTCGCGTTTGTCGCCATTGGCTGTTGATAGCTTGCTGCTGGCTCTTATGGCAGTACTTATACAACGCTATGGTGACGGTGAGGTACAGTCAATGACAGCTGAAGGTGGACTAACGATAAGTCAGCTAACTCAGTTGAAGGATTTTCTATACGCCGATATAGCGGAAAATCATAGATTACAGACCTTGGCGCAACTGTTTCAGCTCAATGAATACCAGTTTTTACGCAGGTTTCGTCGCAGTTTTGGCATGACTCCACATGCTTATATCTTAGCATTACGAGTAGATCTTGCCCGCCAGTTACTGGCCGCGGGTAAGGATGTGGTCACTGCGGCAACTACCGTCGGATTTTATGATCAAAGCCATCTGCATCATTGCTTTAAACGGCGCTACAATCTGACACCGGCGGCGTATCGGCGCCAGCTGGCGGGATAACTGCAATTTTTTCCAATACTTGAGTTGTGCGGTTTCGATACATTGGCACTGGTCTTAGATTAATTGAGTTTTTAAAAGCACTTTATGTCCTGGATATCACTGTTACTTACCTTGGGAACTGTACATATTGCGGCACTGGTTGCACCAGGTCCTGATTTTGCTCTGATGTTGCGTGCCAGTGTAGTCGGGGGCCGCCGCTACGCGTTTTTTTTGGCGTTAGGTCTGGCGTCCGCCATTATGTTACATACCATTACGGTGACTTTTGCCGCCGCCTTATTACAACGTTGGTTGCCGGGACTGATGTTATGGTTGCCTTGGTGTGCCGCGCTGTGGTTGGGTTATCTGGGATATGGCTGTTTACAGGGCGCATTTGCGGCTTCCCCAGCCGGTAAAAGTAATGAAACGGTGCAAAAGCCGCGTGTATATTCTCGTCGTCACGGCTGGTGGACCGGATTTGCCACTAATGCGCTTAATCCCAAAGCCTATGTGTATTTTTTCAGTGTCATTGCCGGGATGCTGCCGTTGCAAAGTCCATTGCAATTCAAGTTAGCATTAGTCACGTTGTTTTTTAGTCTGGCATTATTGTGGTTCGCATTTCTTGGGTGGGCATTAAATATTCCACGCTTCAGCAAATGGTTGCAGCGTAATAATCGCGGGATATTGGTGTTTAGTGGCATGATTTTGCTGCTGTTTGCGCTGTTATTATTGCTACAGGGCTATCAACGGTTGTTAGGTTAATCGCCTTGTAACGTCAACAAAATTCGACGATTACCTCCCTGATTTCGGTGTTCACCAAGGTAAATACCTTGCCATGTACCTAGAGCCAGTTGCCTATTTTGTATGGGCAACAGCAAACTAGTGCCGAGCAAGCTCGATTTAATGTGTGCTGGCATATCATCGGTTCCTTCATAGGTATGGCGAAAATAATAGGTATCTTCCGCGACGCTATGGTTAAACCACGCTTCAAAATCCATGCGCACCGTTGGGTCAGCATTTTCGTTGAGTGTCAGTGATGCTGAGGTATGCTGCAGTTGCAGATGCAATAAACCGATGCTTACCGGGGTAAACTGCGCCAATGCAGCTTCAATCTCTGCGGTGATCAGATGAAAACCGCGAGCTTTGGCTCGTAATTGTATCTGCTGTTGTTGCCACATATAGCTTCTCCGCTTTGTCTTTGTTGCAATTATATCGAGGCCATTAGTTAACCCCAAACGTCAAGCTGACTTCTCATAACCGAATGCTCAAGGGAAGATCACTCTTCTGTGGTAAACTGCACCATGTCGGTTTCGACTGATTTAAAGAGGAAATATCATGGCTCGTGCTTGTGCTCGCCATATTTTGGTAAAGACCCGAGAAGAAGCGGAAAAATTGAAACAGCGTTTGGAAAAAGGCGAGGATTTTGCGGTATTAGCGAAAAAATATTCTGAATGTCCCTCAAAAAAACGTGGGGGTGATCTGGGCGAGTTTGGTCCAGGGCAGATGGTCAAAGCCTTTGATGATGTTGTTTTTAAAAAGCCTTTGCTCACTATACACGGTCCGGTGAAAACTCGATTTGGGTTTCATCTGATCCAGACCCTTTATCGCAACTGATGACTGAAACAGCTGCCACTCCGTCGTTACCTGCAGACTATTATCTGCATAACTTCGAGCAGATGTTGGCAAGTGTGACAACGCGCTACCTGGATATTTTCCCAGCTGAGCAACAACTGGCATTACAGCGTTACCAATCGTTACCGGACAACAGTAAAATGCTGTTAGTGAGACTGTTATCCCGCAAAGGTGAGTGGTTCCGTCTGGATAAACTGCACTATCAAGAAATTGGCGATATCAATGCAGCGATGCAGCCGCTGCTGCAGAGCGAATTATTACAACAGGCACTACCACCGCTAGAGATCTGGTTTACCTCAGTCACGTTGCCCGAACTAAAAACGCTGTTTGATGAGATTAGCGTTCCTTGGTTTAAACGCGACCTCAGCAAACAACAATTGTGGACCCTGCTGCGAAACATGCTGCCGTCGCAACCAGAGCTATCTCTGTGGCAGCAACATCAAGGATTTTGCTGGTTACAACTCCATTGTCAGCCTTTATTGGAGTTGCTATTACTGCTGTACTTTGGCAATCGCTATCAGGATCTCAGCCAGTTTGTACTGAGCGATATGGGGTTACAACGGTTTGAGTGTTATCCGTTAGCTCGAGAAGGACGCGCTTATCATTCCTCATCAGAATTACAAACCGTCTTGTCGTTGGCGACGTTGGCGGATAGGTGGGAGCAACTAACCCAACAAAAATTGCCAATCAATGTAGCCGAGTGGTTGGCACAGATCCCGTCACCACAACACAACCCCATTGTTGAGCGACGACGACAGAAGTTACTGTTGAAATTGGCTAGAGAAGCTGAACGTCAGCAACAACTGGTGCTAGCCATTTCGCTCTATCCGCAATGTCAGGACTGGACCGCTTCCGAGCGGTTATGCCGCTGTCTGATAAAGCTCAAGCAGCCGAAGGCGCTTAGCGCCGTAACCGCACTTGGACAACACGCGCAAAACGAAGCACAGCAACAAACGGTTATCAGGATTTATAAACAGTTAACCAAGCATTTCACTGTTCAGGCGCCTTTGCTCCCGGACTCGGCCCCATTCGATATGTTAAAGCCATTTAAGCCCGCTGAACTCAGGCTGAAATTGCCGCAAACATCGAATCTGCGGGTAGAGCTTGTCACTAGGGATTATTATTCGGCACAAGGTTTTGATGCTTGGTATAGCGAAAACAGCGTGCTGTGCGGACTGTTCGGACTGGCTTTCTGGGACATCATCTTTGCCCCTGTTGTCGGCGTATTTGATAACCCTTACCAGCGCGCTCCACGTGACATGTATCAGCCAGGTTTTAGTTCGCAGCGTCAAACATTGATCGCCAGGCGAATGGCACAATTGGCCAGCGGTGACCGTAGCATGCTGCACCAGCACTTCATTAACAAACAGGGACTGGTGAATGATTGGGTGAATTGGCAGATTTTCACTGAGCCGTTATTCAAACGTTGTATGGCGTCCTTTTCCTCAGCTTTTCTGCTGGCAGTATTTCAACGTATCTTGCGTGATCCTGCCCATTACCGCAGTGGACACCCGGATCTGTTGTTGTTTGACGCTGATGGTGCGCCGCATTTTGTTGAGGTCAAAGGGCCAGGTGATAAGCTGGCCGATCACCAAATTTATTGGCTGCGTTTTTTGGCTGACTTTTATCCTGCAAAAGTTTGCTACGTAACTTGGCAGGATTAACGCATCTGCCGGAGTTTGTCGTTGCCGCTCTGAAGTTGCAGAGCACTATTTAACGATGCATCCCTGATGCCGTTCATAATGGTTCTAAGCGACTTGCTATTCACCACTTTACACAGCATAACTTGCAATAGGGTCGATAAACCTTCATGTTGTCTGAACGCTGAAAGGCATATACGAGGGATTGACAGTGAAAAAATCATTATTGTGCACAGCTATTACGGCGTTGATGTTAAATGGCTACTACATCAATGTGGCAAATGCAGAACCCCAGCCTCCTCAGAAGCAGGAGCAGCCAAACAAAGCGAATAATGCTGAAAAAAACAAGGCATCAAAATCTAATGCCAATGCAAAATCTACCCAGATGAAGCATCAGGATAAAAATCAGCAGTCTCATCAAAATCAATCACAGCAAAGCCGTCATGGTAGTGCTGGCGGTAGTGCTCATCAACCAATGGGCATCGAACGTTCAAGTCCAAATTCCAATGCAGCTTATGCGATCTCTACCCATAACAAACATGTGATAAAACAACATTATCAACGCATATTGAGCAAGGTGGATCGCAACCGTCGTCCCAAATGGGAACGGGGCGAGGTGATCCCCGACAGGTATCGTCCCTATATCACACCGGCCCCGAGTTCGCTGATACAACGTTTAAATGATGTTCCGAAAGGATGTGATGTCGGTTATTACCAAGGCTATACCGTGGTTTATGATCCGACGACTTTTATGATTTTAACGCTGGTCGATCTGTTGGTGGATTAGTCATTGCAGGTGAGGGCATCTCAGTCCCTCACCTTTGCTCATGGTTGATAAATGCTTTTTTTGCCAGATTAGCGCTTGGCAAGTACCGCTAAGATCAGGTGATAAATGGAAACAAGGGGAGGATTTATGTATAGCATCGTTGAAAGTACTAAGCCATTTGATGTTACCGCTAACGCGCTTGAAGCGTCAGTGAAGAAAAATGGGTTTGGCGTGTTGCATATTCATAATCTAGGTGCAACTCTTCGAAGCAAAGGGATTGATTATGCAGAGGAATGTAAAGTCTTTGAGGTTTGTAATCCGCAACAAGCATCTAAAGTTTTGGCCATTGACGTGCGTCTGAACATGGCCTTGCCTTGTCGAATATCCGTTTACACCGAGGGCGGGAAAGTGAAAGTTAGTTATATCAAACCCGTTGAAATGCTGAGCGCATTATCTAACGATGCCGCATTGGTTAACATTGCAAGGGAAGTGGAATCGGCGATGATCAATATCTTGAATGCAGCCATAGCTTAATCATAGCCATTGTGGTTGTCATGAATAATTAGCCCTTAGTTTAGTGATGAGTTGGCACTTGTTGTGTCGCTCGGACTGTTTAACATAGTGAGTTAAACCAACCATTTAGTGCTTCCTTGTTGACCAAATTTGGGGAATGTTGCAGAGTGTTTATACGTGGAAGTCACTCCGAATAAGTCAATAAACATCTTAAAACCGGCACCTAATCAATGATGCAATGTATTGAGTTAACTGAATAAAAGACATGGAAAATTTCAAATTAATCCCTCGCGTGCAAATTAGCCACACCCCTACACCATTAGAGTTTCTGCCCCGACTATCGCAGGCGTTGGGTTGTGATTTATACATAAAGCGTGATGATTGTACTGGCTTAGCCGGTGGTGGAAATAAAGCGCGTAAGCTTGAATATCTGATTGCTGATGCACAACAAAAACATGCCGATGTGATTGTCACTGTCGGCGGATTCCAGTCCAATCATGCCAGGCAAACCGCAGCGGCAGCCGCTAAGTTCGGTTTCGATTGTGAATTGGTGCTGGAGGATGTCAACGGCACCCCGAAGACCGACTATTACAACAACGGCAATATGCTGCTGGATCATCTCCTTGGTGCCAATGTTCATTCACTCAAACAGCACGAAAACTGTCATGAATATGCACAAGCGTTAGTGGCCAAGCTCGTCGAGCAAGGACGTAAACCATATTTTGTGCCAATGGGTGGTTCAAACGTGATTGGCAGTTTGGGGTACGTACGTTGTGCTTATGAGCTATTGGCTCAAATTGAAAATCAACAACTTAACATCGATCAAATTGTAGTTGCGACCGGTAGTGCTGGCACCCAGGCAGGATTATTAGCAGGTCTGATCGCCGCGAAATCAGATATTTCCGTCCTGGGCATTGCGGTGAGTCGTTCAACAGAAGAGCAGACAATACTGGTTGAAAAGCTACTCAAAGAGGTCCTGTCTTATCTTGGCCTGGACCCAAACCTAGCCAAGGGCAGAGTGGTTACCAACGGCAACTACTATGGTGAGGGGTATGGTATCCCCACCGCGGCAATGATCAGCGCGGTAACGCGTTGTGCACAGCTTGAAGGGCTGCTACTCGATCCGGTATACACCGGTAAAGCAATGTCGGGGCTAATCGATTTGCTTGCTAAAGGAGTGATAAAGAACGGCAGTAAGCCGCTATTTCTGCATACCGGCGGCAGCCAGGGATTATTTGCTTACCGCGAAACGTTTTAAGTGCAATCAAGTGATGGCGTCGACAACTTGATAATTCACCTAAGTAACAGCAAATTGGTATTTTAAATAGCCCCGTGGTTCGGCGACATCTACTAACGGGCTGTAGACGGGTGTCTACAGCCACTGTTGGCGGGATTTTTAGCTGTTTCAACGTCGTATGACGTCAATCAAAAATCAATTCCAGCTGCATCAGCAGCATCTCTTCGCCACCGCTGACTTTGATATCACGGCTATTGCAAACCGGGCAGAGGTAGGCAATTTCATCGGGGATCGAGTGGGCGCCACAAGCTTTACAGTCCAGCGCTAGTGGTGCAACGTCCATCTCCAATTCTGCATCTTTACACATACCATCTTCGCGGAAGGTATCAAAAGCAGTCTTCACCAGTTGCGGTTCGACGCCACTAAGTGCTCCGATTTTAACTGCAACTCTGGCGATGCCTTTGGCCTGATGTTCAATAGCAAGCTGCTCACATTGATCGATTAAGGCGCTGACAATGGAAAATTCATGCATCAGCAGATCCTCGGTAACAATTCACCCGCTGGCAGTTCCAGATAGCGTTTGCTGCCCCATGGGGAATGCAGAATAACCTTGCCGGTGTTGGTGTCGGTGACAGTACCGACAATTCGCGCCTGATCGCAATTGCAGAATTGATGCATGACGGTGATGGCATCGGCCGCGATTTCCTGTGGCAGGGCAATCACAAAGGTGCCTTCGTTAGCCAAGTCCCAGGGCTCAAAACCGTAAAGTTCACAGACACCGCGTACTTCATCACGCACCGGGATCGCTTCCTCGCTGAGTTCAATACCAACATTTGCCGCTTTGGCCCATTCGTTCAACACTGCAGCAATCCCGCCTCGTGTGGCATCGCGCATGGCATGCAGTTCAAGGTTGGCCGCGATCAGCTGCTCTACCATCGGCCACAGCGTGGCACAATCGGATTGCAGCTCAGTTTCCAATTCCAGTCCTTCACGGGCTGCCAGAATTGCGGCGCCATGGCATCCAATGTCACGAGACAGAATGATGGCATCGCCTGGGCGTACTGAGTGCACTGAGATCCCCGGCTTGATAATGCGACCAACGCCGGAGGTGTTGATAAACACCCCATCAGCGCAGCCTTTGGGCACGACCTTGGTATCGCCACAGACAATTTTGGCTCCGCTTTTATGCAGCTCTGCGGCCATGGTCTCTACAATCTCTTTGAGTTTGGCGATTTCAAAGCCTTCTTCAATGATAAAACCACAACTCAGGTACTGCGGTGCCGCGCCCATCATTGCCAAGTCGTTTACTGTGCCGGCAATTGCCAGCTTGCCAATATTGCCGCCTTTGAAAAACAATGGAGAAACCACAAAAGAATCTGTGGTGAACGCAATTGGGCCCGTCATATTAAGACAGGCAGCGTCTTCTTCCTGACGTAGGATTTGGTTATCAAACGCTTCAAAGAACAGTTTGCCAATTAACTCAGCCATTTCGCGGCCACCACCACCATGACTGAGCTGGATCTGTTTCGGGGTAGACATGTTTATTTTACTCCTGCGTAACGGTAGTAGGCGTTACACGCGCCTTCGGAACTTACCATGCAGCTGCCAAGTGGCGTTTGTGGGGTACAGCCACGGCCAAACACTTTGCAGTCTTGTGGTTTGGCTTTGCCTCTAAGAATATCGCCACACTGGCAGGCTTTGTGATCGTCAATCTCTTTTACCGGTAACCGTTCGCCATATTTAAGTTCAGCATCGCGGTGGCGGTATTCCGGTTTGAGCATCAAGGCTGAGTTGGGGATCGGTCCCAGGCCACGCCAGCGGAAGCTGGGGCGAACTGTAAAAAAGTGATTCACTTTTTGCTGTGCGGCTTCATTACCTTTGTAGCTCACGGCACGTTCGTACTGGTTTTCCAGCGCGCAACGACCCTCCACTTTCTGTTTCACAATCGACAGGATTGATTGCATCACATCCACGGGCTCAAACCCGGAGACCACCACCGGAGTGTGATAGTTATCAACCGTGGGTTGATAAATCTGGCTGCCAGTGATCACACTGACATGTGACGGGCCGATAAAGGCATTTACCCGCGTGTCAGGATCGGCCATAACCGCATCTATTGCTGGCGGTACCAGCACATGGTTGATGTGGAATAACAGGTTGGGAATGCCGAGCTTTTCAGCCTGTTCTAACAGTACGGCAGTCATCGGCGTTGAAGTTTCAAAACCGATAGCGAAATAAACGACGGTTTTATCGGGATTTTCCTGCGCGATTTTCAATGCATCCAGTGGCATATAGATCGGGCGAATATCACAGCCTTTGGCGCGGAACTGCGCCAGCGACCCTTCAGAACCCGGCACCCGGATCATGTCACCTAAAGTCACCAGAATCACATCCGGTATTTGTGCCAATGCTGCCGCTTGATCGATACGCTCCTTCGGCATGATACATACCGGGCATCCAGGACCGTGTATAAATTCGATATTATCGGGCAGCAGCTGTAACAGGCCATATTTCATGATGGTATGCGTATGCCCGCCACACACTTCCATGACATTTACTGGCTCGTCCAGCTTGGCCGCTAGCTGCTTGATTTGTGATGCCAGCTCTGCAACGGTACGGGGGTCGCGAAAACCATCATAGAGCTGCTTGAGTTGCAACTCAGGCATCAGCGGCCTCCATCTTGTCGACGATTTCTTTATATAGCGCCAAACTTTCAGCCGCCGATGCAGCATCGATTTTATTCATCACAAAACCGATGTGGATTAACACATAATCACCGACAGCCAAAGGTTCTTCCATAAGATGACAACTGACAGTGCGCTTTACACCTAAGGTGTCAACCGTAACGCTTTGTATTTCTGGAAGTAGTTCAACAACTTGTGAAGGAATAGAGAGACACATCAGACAGCCTCCGCAG
This sequence comes from Shewanella sp. A32, assembly GCF_029167175.1. Lineage (NCBI taxonomy): Bacteria > Pseudomonadati > Pseudomonadota > Gammaproteobacteria > Alteromonadales > Shewanellaceae > Shewanella > Shewanella sp. A32. Next base: position 48,525 of record NZ_JARFTS010000009.1, on the reverse strand, counting down.
TAGTGTTGAAGGTGGCGAGTTCATTTTCAAACCAATGTGCTACTTCCAACATGCTTTCTTTTTCTTTCACAGAAACACAGATCACTTTGGCATTTGGATTTAGTTTGAGTACATGGCTTTTGGCGACTTCGGTATCAAAATCGAAGTAGGGCAGCAGGTCACATTTAGTGATTAAAACCACATCCGCTTTACGGAACATGACAGGATATTTTTCAATTTTGTCTTCACCTTCCGGGACGGAAACCAACACTACGTTTTTGTGGGCTCCGACATCATAGCTGGCTGGGCAGACCAAATTGCCCACATTTTCCACAAAGCAGATATCCATGTTATCCAATGGCTGCTGATGCAGCGCACCATGCACCATAAAAGCATCCAGATGGCAGGCACTACCGGTCTGGATCTGTACTGCACTGATGCCTTTGGCTTTTAGCCGATCGGCATCGCGAGAAGTTTCCAAGTCGCCTTCAATGACACAGAATTTTTTGTTGGTATAGTCACCGAGATGTTCCAGCAGGGTGGTTTTACCTGAACCTGGGCTGCTCATTAGATTGAATGCCATTACCCCGTGTTCTTCAAAGTGTTCACGGTTATGGGCGGCTTCAACATCGTTCTTGTCGAGTATTTTATGGATCACTGACAAGGTCTTCTTATCGTTGAGTTGTGGATTGGTTGACAGCTCGTGATGATGGTGATCATGGCTGTGATCATGTCCTGCAATAGAACAACCGCAATCTTTACACATAGCAAACTCCGGTTTGACTGTGGGCTGACATATCAGCGTCAGCCGGTTTAAATTTAGTCAGACAGGTGGGTGGCCTGTCGCAGGCCATACCACAACTGTCCTAACGCAATACCGCCATCGTTAACAGGCACTAGCCGCTGCGGCAAACGCTGGATGCCGCGATTATGCAGTTGTTGATAGCAGTACTCTGCTAAAAATCGATTCTGGAAGACCCCACCCGTTAACACGACAGGCAGGTGGTTGCCTAATTTTTGCTGCGCTGCTACCGCGCTGTGGCAAATCGCATCTCCGAGCGCCTGTATAAACGCCATCGCAATAACGTCTTTATCAATTTGCTGCAGCGTGGCCTGTAACAACTGATTAAACAAGGTCGCGGTATCCCATTGTCCTAGTAATAATCCGGCGTATGGCCGCAGTGGTAACTGCAATTTAAGCGCTAGTGCCTCAGTCGTTTTCCCGGCAGCTTCAGCACGCCGAGCCAGGGTTTCAATGATAATTCCCGCCTGACCTTCATACTGGGTGTCCTGCATTTCGTCCAACAATACCGCCAGTGCATCGAAAAGTCTGCCAACTGAGTGGGACTTTGGCATTTTGTCTGCGGCAAAAATCTTTGCCAGATTACGCAGTAACGAGGGCGAGTAATAGCGAAACGCCGGCAAGTTCATCGCGACGATATCATTGATACTGAATTGCCGTAGTAATAACGCTAGAGTTAAGCGAAACGGTGATTTGATGGCAAGTTCGCTACCAAGCAATGAGAATGAGCGGATACTGGCAAGTCGCTCGTAACTATTGCTGTCAGCCAGCAACAACTCACCGCCCCATAATTCGCCATCGTCACCAAGGCCGGTGCCATCAAAGCTGAAGCCCAACACTTTGCCGTCATAATCGTTGGCCGCGAGCGTTGCCAGAACATGGGCGTAATGGTGTTGTACGGCAGTTATCGGCTGAGATTGCTCCATAGCCCATCGACTCGACGCATAATCAGGGTGTAGATCGCGCACAATCGAGTCTGCATTGAAGTGGTACATCCGTTTAAAGCTGGCAAGCGTACGCTGGAAATAACCTTCCGCTCCCAGGCTAAAAAGGTCACCAATATGAGGACTAAGATATAGCGTATTGCCGATATTCAGTGCCAACGTGTTCTTTTGTTGTGGGCCTACCGCCAACACGGATGGCAGTGTTGGCTTGGCTAATAACTTGCTTGGCAGGCTCAGTGGTGCATAACCGCGAGCCAAGCGCATGACCTGCAATTCACCACCACACATTTGCACCACCGAATCATCGCAACCATTGAGGATCGGGCGATTGTGGTCCAGCATGGCATCGATCACCATAAAGTGCTCGTTGGCAAGCTGTGCCAAGATAGTCTCACCATCGGTAATAATGGGTTCGCCGGAAAGATTGGCACTGGTGGCCACTAACGGCTTTTGCACGGCATCCAGCAATAACGTGTGCAGCGGAGTATAGGGCATAAACAACCCAATACGGTCGATATTCGGTGCCACTGCGGCACTTAGTGGAATGTCAGCTGCGGCAGATTTTTGTAGCAGTACAATCGGCCGTTCCTGACTACACAGCAGTTGCCACTCGGCGTTACTCGCCACCGCATATTGCTGCGCCATCTCTAAATCTGCCACCATCACCGCCAACGGCTTAGCGGGCCGTTGCTTGCGTAGCCGCAATCTAGTGACAGCTTGATGGTTAGTGGCGTCACAAACCAGATGAAAGCCGCCTAATCCTTTAATGGCAAGAATCTTACCGGCGAGAAGGGCGGCTACAGCTAATGAGAACGCCTGATCCCGCGACGCTAATTCATGGCCCTGATTGTCCACATAGCGCAGATGCGGCCCGCATTTTGGACAACTCACCGGCTGCGCGTGATAACGACGATCCATAGGATCTTCATAGGCCTTACGACAATCATCACACATCGCAAACGTCGCCATCGAAGTATTATGACGGTCGTAGGGCAGGTTATTGATAATGGTGTAACGTGGACCGCAGTGAGTGCAGTTGGTAAAAGGGTAATGATAATGGCGATTATTGGGATCGCGGATCTCTTGCAAACACTCCGGGCAACTGCTTTTATCGGTACCCACAGCCACTAATGCCTGATGGCTACTGCGACTCTTATGAATGCTGAAATCTTTAAGTGTGGCATCCTCGGGCACGATTTCGTAACACAGACTGTCGATACGTGCCAGTGGCGGTTGCTCGGTATACAGTGCATTATCAAAAGCTTGCAGCATAGCCAAATTGGCTTGAACAACAATGGTGACGCCTTCGCCGTTGTTCAGCACATGACCACAAAGTTGATAGCGCTTGGCAAGCTGATAGATCCAGGGGCGGAATCCCACGCCCTGGACTATCCCTGTCACATGGTAGCACCGAGCCTGCAATTTACTGCTGGCGCAATGTTGCGGTGCAAAGGTGACAGCTTCGCTCATGCATTATCTCCGGCGTTGGCGCAAGTAAAGCGCACCGGTAGCTAGCAATGCACCATCAAGATCCTGCATCTGGCTGACGCCGAGCGGGAAATTCTTGCCCAGGCGCAACGCAATACGGCGGCCAAGCACCGGATTGGCAAAGCTACTGCCGGCCAGATAGACACGACGGATGCCGGTATTAAGATCCAACCGTTCAATCCAGTTAGCGATAAAATCTGCCAGTGAATCATTCATGGCGAAGGCCAACTTGGCCGCATCATCGTCGCCAGCAAGCCGGAAGCTAATGAGTGTGCCGAAGGTTTTACACCAATCAAAAGTTGCGTATTCACCTGAAATCAATGGGTAATCGATACGAGGAGAATTCGCACTGGTGTTGCTCATGGCGGCAGCCACAAAGGCATCGGCAAGCTGTTCGTTGCTATCAGCCTCAATACCGATGATTACCGCAGCAACTATCCACAAAGATTTCAAACTCTGCTTTGGACAACCGCTGAGGTCCAACTTTTGTAGTCGTTGATACAGTGCCGGATATTGCTCGGTGAATTTAGCAAACACATCTTGTTGTGGGCTAGATTGCAGTTGGCTGATGATATCGGCACCTGTTGCGGGCAGTTCTGGTACTTGCATAAAGCATTTGATATCGCCATCGTCATTCGATGTCATTAACTGACTGACATAACGATCGCTGAAATACAGCATACCGAGATTGCTGGCACTGCCAACTTCCGCCGCAATACCCAACAGTGCACATTGCGCGGCACTCGTGGCGTCGGTGGAATCCCAAACGTCTGCATCATTAGCAAGCGATGAAACAATCTGCTGTTGTTTGCGCTTACCTGTTGCCTTGGCAACGTATGCACCAAATCGAGCACTTTCATGCAGGGTTTCTGGTAACGCTTGACCGAGCAATAGGTTATCTAATTGCACTGTTGAAACAGCGACTGGCACATCTATGCCTAGAGTATGGGCAAATACCGCCTGCTGATGTTCCCGATGACAATAGATGGCATCAATCCCTTTAACACGCAGATATTCAGCCAGCACCAGCTGCAGACGTGAGGCGGCAAAACCGACTTCATATAATGGCGCGGTTAATTTACTGTCAGTCACCGGTTGCAGCCGCAATAGTGGCTTTTCAATGGAAGATAATGCCAGCACCTCGTTGTCAGTCACTTGAAACAGACTATTGAGATTATTAGGGTTACATACCAGCATTTGCTGACGTCCCTGACCAATAGGCTGCCGGCTCAGTACCAGTTTACCGGACACATCGTCAAGGAACAGGGTTTCACCTTCCAGCAGCCTTACCGCCAACTGCTGTAAATCCTGTCGTTGCAATGCAGCAACTGTGTCCAGGGTTAATATCGCTTGTTCGCCATGACAGTGGTCACAGGCAAGTACCAGATTGGCAAACTCCCCATGTTGGTTGTCACCAAAACGTGGCTGACAATGCTGGCAGAAGGGCACGTTCGCAGCACTGACCTCAATCGGCTTTTTATCACCCTGACGGTCTGTCGCCAGCAACATACGAGAGTCCAGCAAATGGACACTCAGCAGAAAGTCAGCAGCAACTTGTTCTGCCAAGCATTCTAGTTCCGCCTGTTCACCTTCTGCTTCCAGCAGATAGCGCCAGGTCACAACCGGTTTTTTCTGTTGTTCCAAATGTTCATTGGCCTGGTGGCGAATGGCCAACAAACCCACTGTTAAATTCAGCTTCTGGTAATTAAGGTATTGATTGCATAAGTAACCATACCAAGGTACCTGTTTAGAACAGTCAAACTCGAATCTCAGCAATTTCATTATTAATCGGTGTCCTGCGTTTCCTGTCGGCGCGGGGCGTGGCCGCTGGTTCTGTCGCCCATGGACAGACGGGGTTTGTAGGATTGCGGGATAAGATCAGCGATGTCGGTATGGGAAATACGCTCAGTTTGCCATCCCAGAGATTCAAGATGGTTGATGAGAGTTTTTTCCATCAAAGGTACGGCGGCGGCAATACGCTCGGTCAATCCCAGAGTCATGGGTTCAATAACGGTAGGGGTAACGCCAAGCACCATAGTGTGTGGACGGTCGCCCAGCATTTCCATCATTGTTAGTGTTTGCAGCATCTCCACTTCATGGGCGCTGCCTTGCCAGTCAACTTCAGGCGGAGCCTGATCAAAATCAAAAAAGTAAACTTCGCCCGGACCACAACCAGCGGCATTGATGGTGTCCACTACTATCAATGAATCATATTGACTGATGATAGGTGTGAGGCCTTGGGCTAAGGTACCGCCATCAAGCATAACCAGCTCATGTTCGGGATGAGAGAAATGGTAGTTCTCATGAATATAATTGACAAAATGTACGCCGATACCCTCATCGGCGTACAGTACATTGCCAATTCCCAATAACAGTAGTTTCATTGGGCGCATTGGACTCCTAGTGTTTTTCTGGACGGTAATCGTATCCTGATACTATCGCATCAACAGCATTGTGCTTGAAGCGAATGCCGTACCATACTGCCATGTACACGTGAATCACCACGAAGATAATGAATACCCAGGTCATATAGTGGTGCCAAATACGCACCATGGCCAGGCCACCCAATGCTTCAGTCAGCCAGGATGCAGTGCTCCAAAGCGCACCACCTAAACCTTCGTGATAAACGTTGGCATACAATATCAGTCCAGTAACACAGATCAAAGCAGCTACGATGGAAATCGCAAAATAGGTCATAAACTGCAAAGGTCCGTATATCCCGGCTTTATCCAGATGGCCCATCCATAAATAGGACTTGATTTGAGCTATCCAGCTTCTAAAGCTCATCACGTCCTTGAAAGACCGTCTTTCAATGTCGCTTTTGCCAAAGAAGAACAGATAGGCCCGTGCCAGCGTTACCGCACATAACACAAATCCGAAAATCAGATGAGCAAAGCGGATCCACCCCTGAACCAATACGTCTGTAGAATCAGCACCTACAACATAAGGCCAGGAGATGTAAAGACCGGTTGCCACCAGCATTACAATCGCCAGCGCTCTGAGCCAGTGAAAGATACGTATTGCGGCACTAAAGATCTTTACCTGTTTATAGGCAATACTTGCTGCCATAACACTTCCTCCTTACAGGCTGTTAGCGTCAACGCGAAATTCACCCAGTGATTGACCTTTGTAATCCATCACATGTACAGCACAGGCCATACATGGGTCAAATGAGTGGATAATACGGATGACTTCCAGCGGTTTAGTTGGGTCTTCCAGTTTCAGACCCACCAGTGATGCTTCGTACGGACCGACTTTGCCATTGGCATCAACAGGACCGGCGTTCCAAGTGGTTGGAACTACTGCCTGATAGTTTTCTACCAGACCGCCTTTAATGCGGATCCAGTGGCTCAACATGCCGCGAGGCGCTTCAATCATGCCGTGACCTACGTATTCTTTGTTAGGGTCAACAACAGGTTTTACGTAAGTGGATTCGTCACTCAGCATGTTAGTCAGCAAAGCATTGAAGGTCTTAACACCTTCCTGGGCTACGATAGAAGTCTGTAGCATACGTGCTGCAGTACGGCCCAAGGTAGTAAACAATGCTTGAATTGGCAGGCCAGTGCGTTTCAGCAGACCATCAACAGCTTCAACTACCACTTTATTGCCTTTGGCATAGTTCACCAACAAGCAGGACAATGGACCTACTTCAACTGGTTCGCCATTGTAACGTGGTGACTTCACCCAGCTATATTTGTTGTCGCCATCCAGTGTTGGCAGCTTGCCATATACGGTGTCACGTTCAACCATGCCGGTGTAATCAGGGATTGTTGTGCCATCGTAAGGATGCTGTGGTTTATCCGCTTTATACCAAGCATGGGTGACGTCTTCTGCGATCAGGTCCGGATTGATATCGGTAACATTCTTCAGGTCACCGTTCATGATGACACCCTGCTGGAAGATGTACTCGCCATCAGCAGTCGCAAAATCGTTGGTTGCCAGGAAGTTTGGTACGTTAACGCCACCTAAAACCGACGCTTCACCACCGAAGGCTTCGGCGGCCATAATAACGTCAGCTTTATACCCACGTTCAATGAAATCAGCCACGATATCGTGTTTCTGTTTCCATTCCTGCAGACGGGCAGGGCTCAGCATATCGCGTACGGAAGTAACACCGCCTACAACCAATGATTGTGGATGCGGTTGTTTACCACCGAAGATCGCTAGCATTTCTGCGGCAATACGCTGAATTTCCAATGCTTTCAGGTAGTGAGACAGGGCGATCAGGTTCTGCTCAGGAGTGAACTTATAAGTACCATTGCCCCAGTAAGCATTAGCGAATGGACCAAGTTTACCGGTTGCGACAAAACCTTTCACACGCTCTTGCACTGCACGCAGCTCACCTTCACCCGCCGCAATTGGAGCGTCAGTGTATTTCAGTGCAACTTGCGCTGCTTTTGCTGGATCGGCGCTCAATGCGGATACTACGTCTACCCAATCCATCCCATGCAGGTGATAGAAATGTACGACGTGGTCATGCATGAACAGAGAAGTGTGCATCAATGAACGCAGATAACGGGCATTTAATGGGATTTTGATCCCCAAGGCATTTTCTACTGCTTCAGTACCACAGCGGTAATGGGAATAGGTACATACACCGCAGATACGTTGCACGATCAAACCTACATCCATTGGGGTCCGGCCTTTCAGGATCACTTCGATACCGCGCCACAGTGTGGAGGCTGACCAGGCTTTTTTAACTACATTGTTTTCATCCACTTCCACCTCAATGCGGAGGTGACCCTCAATACGGGTAATGGGATCGATAACGACACGTTGGTTCATTGATTAGTCCTCCTTGGAAGAACCGGCAAACAGACTAGCGACAGCGTGGGCACCGATACCTACGACAGTGGCACCGAGAATAACAGCACCGATGGTGTCAGCGGTGGCATCCAGACCATGCAATAACTGGCGGCCAAGAGGTTTTTCAAAGTCAGCCATATCGTCCCAGAAGTTGGGTTCAGAGCAACCCATGCAGCCATGACCTGCCAAAACTGGCCAGCTTACATGATGGTTGAAACGTTCAGTGGGGCAGTTGTTATAGGTGTATGGGCCTTTACAACCCACTTTGTAAAGGCAATAGCCCTGTTTAGCACCTTCATCACCAAACTGTTCAACGAATTCACCAGAGTCAAAACGACCACGACGTTCGCAGTTATCGTGTACACGTGCACCATAGGCCCATTTCGGACGGTTATACATATCCAGTGCGGGCAAGCGACCGAACATGATGAAGTACATCAATGTACCAACAATATTTTTTTCACTTGGTGGGCAGCCACCTAAGTTAACTACGGCTTTATCTACCACTTCGTAGACGCCTTTGGCGCCGGTTGGGTTAGGCGCAGCAGCCTGAATACCACCGAAGGAAGCACAAGTACCAACCGAAATGATGGCGGCAGCACCTTCAGCAGCTTCTTTAACAATTTGCAGACCAGTGTGGCCTTTACAGCCAACAGTCAAAAATGCACCGTTGTTAGCAGTAGGCACACCGCCTTCAACTGCCAGCAGATACTTACCTTTGTAAGCTTCCAGCGCGTGTTCCAGATTTTCTTCTGCCTGCCAGCCAGCAGCGGCCATCAGGGTTTCATGATATTCCAGAGAAATATGATCAAAGATCAGTGAATCGAGATTAGGGGTATCGGCCCGAACCAGAGACTCGGAACAGCCGGTACATTCGGCCAGGTGCAACCAAATCAGTGGTACCCGGTCAGCCAGCTCAGCAGCTTCTGCAACCAGATTGCTGAATGGCAGTGGTAATGCCAGCAATGCAGTAACTGAAGCGCTCCACTTCATGAAGTCACGACGGGAGATCCCGAGTTCCAACATGCGTTCCTGCAGTGATTTTTCCTGACGGGGGGGAAGTTGGCGCAGTTCCTCCAACCGTTTCCGTCCCTGTTCATAGAGGGCTGAATGTGTGTCCATGGGTTTACCTTAATGTTGTTTTTAAAAGGCGATTTGCGTTAAAGCTCACACAGTTAACAGCGTTATAGTAGGGAGATAAAGAAGGTAAAATCTTGAGGTGCATCAATTTTCTATGAAAGATGAGACGCATGAGTTAATTAGTTTTTCACAATATGATGTTGATCAAATATTGGATTTCTTAATGAGACAAATTGTCTAATTGACCTGTTTTTTCTAATTGAAACCGATTTTAGGTAATTATAACGGTTTTGAAAGCTTGAATTTTGTTAATGTTTTAACCTGGTGGCATAACTTTTAACGTATTTGTGGGTTTGGGTTGCTTTAGATATTAACAATTGACTCACGTAGCAAAAAATATGAGCAATATGCAGAATTGATATGGTGTAAAAGTAGATGAAAGTCACAAAAGTCGGGTACTTGCTAGCACTATTGAGTACTATTGAGCACTAGTAAGCACCCGCGATGGGTCAATTTTTCTCTGGGTGATAATCATATCCAGAGACGATGGCGTCTACCGCATTATGTTTGAAACGGATGCCGTACCAAACCGCCATGTAGATGTGGATTACTAGAAAAATAATGAAACACCAGGTGATGTCATGATGCCAGATGCGCACCATAGCCAAACCACCCATAGCTTCCGTAATCCAACTGGCAGTACTCCATAATGCGCCACCTAGTCCCTGGTGATAAACGTTGGCGTAAAGCACCAGACCAGTGATGCACATAAACGCGGCTAACACTGAAACCGCAAAGTATGTCATAAACTGTAATGGTCCATAGACTCCGGCTTTGTCCAGATGTCCCATCCATAAATAGGATTTGATCTGGGCGAGCCAGCTTTTTGGACTCATCACATCCTTAAACGAACGCCGTTCAATGTCACTTTTACTGAAAAAGAACAGATAAGCTCGTGAACCGGTTATCGCACACAAGGTAAAACCGAAAATCAAGTGCCCAAAACGGATCCAGCCTTGTACCAATACGTCCGTTGAGTCGGCACCAATGACATAGGGCCAAGCGATATAAAATCCGGTTGCTACCAGCGCCACGATAGACAACGCTCTTAACCAGTGAAATACACGGATTGCGGCACTAAAGATTTTTTCCTGCTTATACGCCACGTTTGTAGTTGTCATCGTTTTCCCTCCTTAACAGGCTGTGGGGCCTACGCGGAATTCACCCAATGACTGACCTTTGTAATCAATCATATGTACGGAGCAAGCCATACAAGGATCGAAAGAGTGAATAATTCGCAGAACCTCCAGGGGCTTAGTTGGATCTTCCAGCTTTAGTCCTACTAATGAGGCTTCATAGGGACCAATCTTACCGTTGGCATCCATTGGCCCGGCGTTCCAGGTCGTAGGAACCACCGCCTGATAGTTTTCCACTAAGCCGGCTTTGATTCTTATCCAGTGACTCAGCATACCGCGAGGCGCCTCAATAATAGCGTGGCCCACATATTCTTTATCCGGGTCGATTTCAGGCTTGCGGTACAGCGATTCATCGCTTTTCAGGTTAGTTACCAGCGCATCGAAGATTTTATTACTTTCCTTGGCAACGATGGACGTTTGAATCATGCGCGCAGCAGTGCGACCGAGAGTGGTATATAACGCATCGAGTGGCAATCCGGTACGTTTGAGAAAATCATCGACGGCTTCGACGACCAGTGGATTCCCCTTGGCGTAGTTCACGAGTAAACATGCTAGCGGGCCAACTTCCATCGGGTGACTGTTGTAACGCGGCGATTTCACCCAGCTGTATTTGTTATCGCCATCAACAGTAGGCAATTTACCGTAAACGGTATCACGTTCGATGAAACCGGTATATTCAGGAATCGTGGTGCCATCATAAGGATGTTGTGGCTTTTCTGCTTTATACCAGGAGTGGGTGACATCTTCAGCAATGAGGTCCGGATTGATATCGCTGACGTTTTTCAGATCGCCATTCAGGATCACGCCCTGTTTAAAGATATGTTGACCGTCAGCGCCAACAAATTCATCACAGCAGATAAAGTTATGGACATTGACGCCACCGAGCACAGAGGCTTCGGCACCAAAGGCATCCGCCGCCATGATGATGTCGGCTTTATACGCACGTTCTACAAAGTCAGCCACAATGTCATGTTTGGCTTGCCACTCCTGTAACCGGGCCGGGTTGATCAGATCGCGTACGGACGTCATCCCCCCAACTACGACGGACTGGGGATGCGGTTGTTTTCCGCCGAAAATCGCCATCATTTCGGCGGCCACCCGCTGTACTTCCAGAGCTTTTAGATAATGCGACAGGGCGATGAGGTTCTGCTCTGGCGAGAATCGGTAAGTCTTGTTGCCCCAATAGGCATTGGCAAACGGCCCAAGTTTTCCCTTATTAACAAACCCCTGGACGCGTTCCTGCACAGCACGAAGATCACCTTCACCGGCTGCCAATGGTTTGTCGCTATATTTCATCGCGACTTGGGCAGCTTTGGCCGGATCGGCACTCAAGGCTGAGACAACGTCGACCCAGTCTAGCGCGTGCAGGTGATAAAAATGCACGATATGGTCGTGGTAATGTAACGCGGTCATCATCAGTGACCGCAAATATTGCGCATTGAGTGGGATCTTTACGCCCAGTGCTTTTTCAACGGCTTCGGTGCCACAACGATAATGAGAGAATGTGCAGACGCCACAGATACGCTGTACCAGCAACCCGACATCCATTGGTGTGCGACCTTTCAGGATGACTTCAATGCCACGCCATAAGGTAGACGATGCCCAGGCTTTCTGGATCACATTCTGCTCATCTACCTCCACTTCGATACGTAGATGGCCTTCAATACGGGTAATAGGATCAATAACAACACGTTGGTTCATGGATTACTCCTCCTTGGAACCGGCAAACAGACTGGCAACCGCATGCGCACCAATGCCAATAGCAGCGGCGCCAAGAATCACTGCACCGACGGTATCGGCGGTGGCATCAAGCCCATGCAGTAATTGACGGCCAAGAGGTTTTTCAAAATCCGCCATATCATCCCAGAAGTTCGGTTCAGAGCAGCCAATACAGCCGTGCCCCGCCAGTACCGGCCAGCTGGTGTGGCTGTTGAACCGTTCGGTAGGGCAATTGTTATAGGTGTAGGGACCTTTACAGCCCATTTTATAGAGGCAATAGCCATTCTTGGCGTTATCGTCACTGAATTGTTCAACAAACTCGCCAGAATCAAAGTGACCACGGCGTTCGCAGTTATCATGAACACGAGCGCCGTAGGCCCATTTCGGCCGGTTATACATGTCCAGTGCTGGCAAGCGGCCAAACATAACAAAGTACATCAGCGTACCAACAATGTTCTTTTCACTCGGAGGACAGCCCCCCAGATTGATAACCGTTCTATCAATCACTTCATGGACGCCCTTAGCACCAGTAGGGTTAGGCGCTGCGGCCTGAACCCCACCGAATGAAGCACAGGTGCCAACCGAAATGATGGCCGCCGCGCCTTCTGCGGCTTCACGCACAGATTGCAAGCCGGTGTGGCCTTTACAACCAACGGTTAAAAATGCGCCATTGTTTGCTGTAGGCACGGCGCCTTCAATCGCGAGCAGGTAATTGCCTTTATAATGTTCTAATGCGTGTTCCAGGTTCTCGTCGGCTTGCCAACCGGCCGCTGCCATCAGCGTTTCATGATATTCCAGCGAAATGTGGTCGAAAATCAGGGTGTCAAGGTCCGGGGTATCAGCACGGGTAAGGGACTCGGAACAACCGGTACATTCCGCCATGTGTAACCAAACCAGTGGCACTCTGTCTGCGAGTTCTGCAGCTTCTGCCACAAGGTTGCTAAAGGGTAAGGGTAAGGCCAGAAGGGCCGTGACAGAGGCACTCCACTTCATAAAGTCACGGCGACTAATACCATATTCCTGCATGCGTTCTAGCAAAGATTGATCTTGGCGTGGCGGTAATTGGCGCAAAGCGGCCAGCCGCTCCCGTCCCTGTTGATAAAGAGCTGAATGAGTATCCATTGATTCACCTTGTTGTTCTTAATGGAATAAACGTTGGAACACGCCAGTGATGAGTCACCACCGTTAGGAATGTGCGCTGGTGCTTAAAATCACTAAAAAATTGACGCACGTCATTAAACATTCAAATATGCGCGCTAGCACGCAGATAAATGACGATAAAATTGATCTAAATCAATATATGACAGCGAGCGAACAAAAATTGATCATTGATAATGTTAAAGCTCAATGATTTAGTGACACAGGGAACTGCAAACAGCAGCGTATTGTCAGAACACTGGCGGGTTCATGTAAAGACACGTTATTATCGGGAAAAGTGATTTAAGATCCCGTGGTTATCTCACACTACTGAATCTGAATTTCATCAGCTGTCTGAAGAATTGATATCGATATGCGCATACTTTTAATTGAAGATAATGATCTTCTGGCTCAGGGCATAATGCTCAGCCTCGGCAAACTGGATATTCAGGTCGATCACGTTACCACCGTGAAACAGGCTGAGGCTGCAATTCATAATGAAGCCATTAGTGCCATTGTATTAGATTTGGGCTTACCTGATGGCAATGGTCGTAGTTTATTGCAGCAGTGGCGTCAACGCGGCATCGACATTCCGACTATTGTGCTGACGGCTAACACCGATTTTGATACTAAGCTTGCTTGTCTGGATCTCGGCGCGGATGACTATCTTGCCAAACCGTTTGATGTCAGGGAACTCGTTGCCAGACTAAAAGCCATTGTGCGCCGTCACCATGGACTGAATCAGAATTTGCTGGTGGTAGGGGCGCTCACCATGGATTTGAATGTGCATGAGGTTAGTTTTCGTGGCGAACCGGTGAACTTATCACGGCGGGAATTTCAGCTATTGCTGGAGTTAGCGCAATCCAACGGGCGAGTGCTTACCCGCGGTCAATTGGAACAGCTCACCTATGGTTGGGACGAAGTCGGCAGCAATTCCATTGAAGTGCATATTCATCACTTGCGTCGCAAAACCTCACCTGAATTGATTAAAACGGTGCGTGGCATTGGTTACACGCTTGCAGAAGTGGAGTAACTCATGTCATTACGGGTGTTGATGATGGGGGTGATGCTGTTGGGCATCTCACTTTCTATTGGGATCTCCAGTTGGTTGAGTACCCATGATTCTCACCGGCAAATTGAAGAGTTATTTGATGCCCAGATGCTACAAAGTGCCAAAATACTCGAAATGTTTTATGGATCGCAGACCCTAATCGGACAGGATTCGCTGGTAAATCATCCGTTACTGTTGTCAATAAAACCGACAAAAGTTGAAACCTTTAATGAAGACGCCAATGCGCAGCAATTGGCTTACGAACAAAAGCTGGCGTTTCAAATTTGGACACCTGAAGGCCAGCTGTTGGTCCGTTCTGCAAATACCGCTGAGCAACCCATGGCAGAATTTGTGGTGGGCTACCATCGCAAGATGTACATGGGCTCGTTGTGGCACATGTACAGTTATTTTTCGCCGCGTAACAATGTCTGGATTATTGCGGGTCAGCGCGATGATGTGCGAAAGGAACTGGTAGACCAGATCATGGGTAACAGCTTGATTGCCCCTGCAATTGTATTCCCGCTGGTGTCATTGTTAATGATTTTTCTGTCTTATCTGCTGCTGGAACCGTTACAGACGTTAGCGGATAAATTAAAACGGCGCGATCCCAGTGATTTAACACCGTTGCACATGCGCTTACCGTCGGAATTAGTCACAGTCCGTGATGCCATGAATGCTTATATTGCGAGGGTCGCTGCCGCTATGAGTCGCGAGCGCAAGTTCAGTGGTGATGCTGCTCATGAGCTAAAAACCCCGTTGGCCGTGATCAAATTGCATCATCAGGGGTTACTGGAATCTGATAATCCCGAAGAGCTGTTGTTACACCATCAGGCAATAGACAAAGGGATTGAGCAGATCGCACACACGGTAGAGCAAATGCTGCTGTTATCGCGTGTTGAATCGCTGGAACAGTTGAATGTAACCGAGGTCGGAATAAGTGAGTTGGTGCAGCAAGTTCTGAACGATATGCTGCCGATCATTGCTGACTATCAATGGGAGCTTCATCTGCCTGAAAAGATCATGGTCATAGCCGATCCGTTTTATCTTAAATTGGTATTGAAGAACCTGATAGATAATGCCTGTAAATATTCAGATAAAGCTGGCCCCATTAAAATTAATGCCTGGGAAGACAAACAGCATGGCACTGCAGTTTTGCAAATCCAGGATTCAGGTCCCGGGCTTGATGAGGAAAGTTGTCGACAGATCACTGAACGCTTCTTTCGTGTGGCCAACGAAAACGTTGCAGGTTCAGGGCTGGGATTGTCAATTTGCGCGCAGATTGTTGGGCTACATAAGGGAAAATTGACAATTAAGCCGGGGGTACCTGACGGGCTGGATGTCAGAGTCATTTTGCCCAAACCGGTTAAGCAACGTTAAGTGACGATTAGACAATTCCGGCGCGGCTCAAACGAGCTAAATTAACCCCTTTTAACGCGGCGATTTTGTTTACCAGCTGATTTACTTGAGATGCCTGCCCCTTGAGGATGATGGTTTCGAGACAGCGATGATGGTCAATATGCACATGTGTACTACATAAAATGTGCACCATATGGTCATGTTGAATTTCGATCAGCTTTTCTGACAGGCCGCGCTGATGATGATCGAAAATCAACGTCAGTACCCCGACAACGTCTTCAACACTGCTGTTCCATTGCTTATCAACAATACGGTCTCGAAACAGATCACGAATGTATTCTGAGCGCGATTGATAGCCTCGGGTCTCAATATCCGTTTCAATTTCTTCAAACAGGGATTGTGGCAGGGAAACGGTAAAACGCAGAGTTTCATCATTACTCATGATGCGACCTCAGTAGGCAATTACAAAAAATAAATGTTCTTATACATTAACCTGTTACAAATTGTCCATGTGAGGACATCTGGGCGTGATCCACCGCAGGTTTTACAGATTTTATTGCTTGTCGGATTTTATATCATCTATGGTTAATCATACAGGGAGGATTGACCTGTTTCTTGTGTTTGTGTCTATGAAAGTGGGGGCCGGTATCGTCATGCTTAACACCGGCATTTAATGGGAGATGGCATTGCGTCCACTCCCATTTTTTTGCGCCTAATCCAAAGAAAAAACGCGCTAATGCAGCGCGTTTTTGGGAATGTTGTAACGCCTGACGTTAGAAGTTGGCAGAGCGTGGTGAACGTGGGAACGGAATAACGTCACGGATGTTAGACACACCTGTCACATAGGATACCAGACGTTCAAAGCCCAGACCGAAACCTGAGTGTGGGACAGTGCCATAACGACGCAGATCGCGATACCACCAGTAATCTTCCTTAACCAGACCCATTTCATCCATGCGTTGATCCAACACATCCAAACGCTCTTCACGCTGTGAGCCGCCGATGATCTCACCAATGCCGGGAGCTAATACATCCATTGCCGCTACAGTTTTACCGTCTTGGTTCAGACGCATGTAGAAGGCTTTGATATCTTTTGGATAGTTTTTTACCACGACTGGCGAATTAAAGTGTTCTTCTGCCAGATAGCGTTCATGTTCAGATTGCAAGTCAGTTCCCCATTCCACAGGGAACTCGAACTCTTTATCGCAGTTTTTGAGGATTTCAACCGCATCGGTGTAATCAACCTGGGCAAAGTCACTGCTGACAAAACGTTGCAACCGATCGATGACGGTGCTATCAACGCGTTGTGCAAAGAACTGCATATCATCCATGCGTTCTTCCAGTACCGCTTTAAAGGCGTACTTGAGCATAGATTCAGCCAGCCCCGCAATGTCGTTGAGATCTGCAAACGCCACTTCCGGTTCGACCATCCAGAATTCGGCCAAATGACGGCTGGTATTTGAGTTTTCAGCGCGGAAGGTCGGCCCAAAGGTATAAATCTTAGATAACGCACAGGCGTAGGTTTCACCGTTTAACTGGCCCGATACGGTTAAGAAAGCCTCTTTACCAAAGAAATCTTTGTCATAGTCGACGTTACCTGCTTCAGTACGTGGCAGGTTTTCCAGATCCAGGGTGGAAACGCGGAACATTTCGCCAGCGCCTTCAGTATCTGAGGCAGTGATCAACGGTGTAGATACCCAGACAAAGCCGTTTTCATGATAGAAACGGTGGATTGCCTGAGATAGACAGTTACGAACTCGCGCAACAGCACCAATCAGGTTGGTGCGAGGACGTAAGTGAGCCAATTCCCGCAGATGCTCGACTGAATGTCGTTTTGCCGCCATCGGATAGGTATCTGGGTCTTCTACCCAACCGGTCACTTCAACTTTGGTGACCTGCAATTCGTAATCTTGGCCAGATCCCGGGCTTTCTACCACTTCACCCGTTACAATTACAGAACAGCCAGTGGTCAGTTTGAGCACTTCATCGTCATAATTTGGCAGATTATTAGGCACAACGCCTTGAATAGGGTCAAAACAGGAACCGTCATAGATGGCAAGGAACGAGATGCCGGCTTTGGAATCCCGGCGGGTTCTGACCCAGCCGCGGACGGTAACTTCAGAACCGACCGCATATTCGCCTTTAAATACAGATGCGACTGATGCAATGCTCATTATTGCTATGTTCTCCAGTGAAACGTCTTTTTACCGTTATCCAAGACCGTCGGTAACGGTTATTTGTCGGCCAACGTAAGGCAGACACTGTTGATCGGACAGAAAAATTGGACGTTTATATTACCTTGCTGGTGGCTTTTCTCAAGTTGAAAAAGGTATTCTGGAATCATTCTCCATTTTCGGCTTCGTAAAGGTGGCAGGAAAATGAAAAAACTGCGTTTTTTACAGATAATTTTAGCAATTATGTCGATCGCAGGGTGGGCATTGGCCGTATATGCCCTGACAGTTTTTCATGATGCCAGGCCGGACCGTGCTGTAGGGTATTTTTTCAGTCATGGGGTGCCAGTGCGGCTTTACTGGGATCTCAAAGAAACGACGTTGCTGGAGCACATTATCTGGGTGTGTGCCGGACTGAGCTTCACCAGTATGGCATTGAACTGGTATCTGGCAAGTCATTACCGCATGGGGTATTGGTTCAATATTCCGTTGTTACTCTTGAGTTCTGTGACCGCCGGGCTTTATTTACGTTTCGTGATCCTTTGAATGTCATGACTGACGATGGCGCAAAACGTATCGATGATAGCGGCTGTCGCGCCCCAAATGAGCCTATCGCCATACGGAATAAATGTCACCGGATGGGGTTGTTGCCGACGCTGAATCAACATCACATGGCGATTATTCGGTTGCAACAGATAATCCAGCGGTACCGTAAATAATGCGCTGACCTCGCCTGGATTAAGACAAATATTGAAGGGGCGTTGAACAATGCCGACGACTGGTGTGATATTAAAACCCGTAATTGTGTGATGTTGGGGCAGGGTGCCCAGCAGTTCAACATTATTAGCGGGCAGTCCAATCTCTTCTTCCGCTTCTCTTAATGCCGTTTCCAGTAAACTTTTATCTTGTCGTTCCTGTTTGCCTCCGGGAAAACTGACTTGTCCTGGATGTGCTTTCAGATGTCTGGGGCGCTGCGTTAATAGTAATTCAACCCCTTTGGGGCCGGTCTGAAACGCCATTAGTACGGCGGCATTTCGTAATTTTAGAGGTATTCCCGGAGGTTGGCGTAATGGCGCGGCTATACCTAATCCAAAACGCCAACGCAGCTCAGTAAGATCCACGGTTTACTCCTTGAAGTCAGTCAGAACTGGCAAGATACGGCTGACCTTGTCATAACATTCCTGATATTCCGCAGCGCCATCAGAATCTGCCACGATGCCGCCACCGGCCCAACAATGCAATTGTCCGTTAGCCGCCACCAGTGTTCTTATCGCAATATTGGTATCCATTACGCCGTGTTGGCTGATATAACCCATCGCACCACAATAGAGGTTTCGTCTCGAAGGCTCCAGCGATTCAATGATTTCCATGGCACGCACTTTCGGCGCGCCGGTGATAGACCCTCCTGGAAAGGCAGCGCGCAACAATGTTAAAGCGTGGACTTCAGGTGGCAGTTGTCCTGTCACCGTACTCACCAAATGATGTACGGCGGGAAAGCTTTCTAACGCAAATAATTCGGGCACTTTGACGCTACCTGAGGTGGCAACCTTGCCAATATCATTGCGCAGTAAATCGACAATCATCAGATTTTCAGCGCGGTTTTTCTCTGATTGCAGTAATGCTTCAGCTAACTGTCGATCTTCATCAGGATTGTTGCTTCTTGGTGCTGTCCCTTTGATCGGTTTGGTCTGGATTTTCCCCTCAGCCGAGATGGCAATAAATCGCTCTGGTGAAATTGACAAAGCACAGCCCTGGGGCAGCCGCATAAAGGCAGAAAAGGGCGCGGCGTTAGCTTGTCTCAAAGCACAATAAGCTTGCCATTCATTACCGCGATAAGTAGCGGAAAAGCGTTGTGTCAGATTGATTTGATAACAATCACCGCTGTGCAAATAGCGTTGAACTTGTTCAAATTTTGCAAGGTAATCTGCCTGAGTTATTTGCGCTTTCCAGCCGCTAGTCATGGTGAATGAAGGCGATTCGATCCCGGTGGAATTTTCACGCAATGACAGCAACCGCGGTAGTAACTCAGTTAAGGCGGTTTGACCCGCGTAATGAACCAAGTGCCAGACCTGTGTTTTATTGTCGTGAATTAATGCCCAATCATATAGACCAACAGCCATTTGCGGAAACGCAATGTCGTCCGCAGCGCAATCGGGGACCTGCTCAACGCTGCGACCTAAGTCATAACCAAAGCAGCCGATTGCGCCACCAGCGAACGGAAGGTTTGTCGTTTTGACTGTTGGAAAGTACTGCGCCAGAACGTGTTGTAATTGCTTAAAAGGATCGCCAGTGGATGACCCTATAAGCTGTCCATTGGCATCGTGAATCTGCGTGCAATTACCGGTAGTCGTCACTGTGGCCACTGGCCATGCACTGATCACATCATAACGGGCATCCGGATGCTTAGCCGCCGCAGAATCCAATAACACCGCCCAAGGCAGTGCTGAAAGCATTGAAAATACGTCACAAACTGAATATTGCCAGGGCAATTGGCATTCAGCGATAGCATTGCTGTTTGTGGTGTGCATCTAACTTTAAAATCCAAAAAATGTGATGTAGCCCAAAAAGCTGAGAGAGGTTATCATAATCGCCACCAAAAATGACCATAACAGCCTGACCTTAGGTGAAATCGTGCGGTATGGCGGCTTTACTGCAGTGCGACTGGGGGCACTGACACTGTGGCAACACCACAGCGAGGACAGGGAGCAATTGGAGCGCAAACATGTCCGTAATCAAGCAAGCTGATTTTATCGATAGTATTGCAGATGCTTTGCAGTACATCTCTTATTATCACCCAAAAGATTTTGTAGACGCTATGGCAGAAGCCTATGCGCGTGAACAAAGTCCGGCCGCCAAAGATGCCATCGCGCAAATCCTGATTAACTCCCGTATGTCGGCCGAAGGGCACCGTCCTTTGTGTCAGGACACCGGCATTGTCACCTGTTTCGTTTATGTCGGGATGGGCGTGCAGTGGGATAAGACCGATATGACCATCCAACAGATGGTTGATGAAGGTACCCGCCGGGCGTACACCAATCATGATAATACCTTGCGGGCATCGATTGTGGCAGACCCTGCCGGTGCTCGTAAGAACACCCGTGATAACAGCCCGGCTGTGGTGCATATCGTCTCTGTGCCAGGGGATAAAGTGGATGTTGCCATTGCGGCAAAAGGCGGCGGCTCAGAAAACAAATCCAAGATGGTCATGCTTAATCCCTCTGATGATATCGCTGCCTGGGTCGAAAAGACCTTGCCGACTATGGGCGCCGGGTGGTGTCCACCTGGGATGCTCGGTATCGGTATTGGGGGAACTGCCGAGAAAGCTGCAGTGATGGCAAAAGAAGCTTTGATGGACAGTGTCGATATCCATGAGTTGATGGCTCGCGGTGCTGAAACTGCGGAAGAAAAACTGCGTCTGGATATCTTCGAACGTGCGAATAATCTCGGAATCGGTGCTCAGGGGTTAGGTGGCCTGACGACGGTACTGGACGTGAAAATTAAAACAGCGCCAACACATGCGGCGTCTAAACCCGTGGTGATGATCCCCAATTGCGCCGCCACTCGCCACGTGCATTTCCATCTTGATGGAACCGGTCCAGCGGATTTAACCCCACCATCATTGGACGACTGGCCAGAAATTACCCGTGAAGTAGGTGAAAATACCCATCGGGTGAATCTGGACACCGTGACTCAGGCAGAAATTGAAACCTGGAATAGTGGTGACACCTTGTTATTGTCAGGCAAGATGCTGACTGGGCGTGATGCTGCCCATAAGCGTATCCAGAGCTTGCTGGAAAGTGGTGAAGGATTACCAGCTGGCGTTGATTTCAAAGGGAAATTTATTTACTACGTTGGCCCAGTTGATCCTGTCCGGGATGAAGTCGTGGGGCCAGCCGGTCCAACAACTTCCACTCGTATGGATAAGTTCACCGATATGATGCTGGAAAAGACTGGCTTGATGGGCATGATTGGTAAGGCCGAACGTGGTCCGGCAGCGGTCGAATCTATCAAGCAACATAAAGCAGTGTATTTGATGGCTGTCGGCGGTGCGGCCTATCTGGTTTCTAAGGCCATTAAAAAGGCGCGAGTGATCGCATTCGAAGATTTGGGCATGGAAGCAATTTATGAGTTTGAAGTTAAGGACATGCCTGTTACTGTAGCGGTTGACTCCAAAGGGGTGAACGCCCACGAAACTGGACCGGCTATCTGGAAAGTGAAGATCCAGCAAGCAAAAGAAGCGTGAGCGTAAATGAAAAAGGGGCCTAAATGGCCCTTTTTGACGTTTAAATCCTGAACCATCGAACAATAACTAAGAAGATCTACCCATGAAAATGAATACATTATGTATGGCGTTGTTAGCCACCGGTATTGCATTGCCAGCAATCGCCGCTGAAAAGCAGCCTTTTACGGTGCAAGATCTGGTGAAGCTCAACAAATTGCATTCTGCGGCAGTATCAAATGACGGCACCAAATTGGTGTATGGACTAAAAACCGTTGGTGCAGATGGTAAAGCTGATTCAGATCTATACCTGTTGGATTTGTCGAATAAAGATGCCAAGCCATTACAGTTAACCACGGCTAAAGGGACTGAACACGACGTTACTTTTAGTGCCGATGATAGCAGTATCTACTTCATCGCCGCGCGCGATGGTAGCAGTCAATTGTACCGGCTGCCCCTTAGCGGCGGCGAGGCGCAGCAAGTGTCTCATCTGCCGTTAGATATTGATGGCTATAAATTATCTGCTGATGGTAAGCAGGTCGTCATGAGCATTCGGGTATTCCCGGAATGTGACACCTTAGCATGCTCCAAAGACAAGTTTGACGCCGAAAAGGCGCGTAAAAGTACTGGACGGGATTATACCCAACTGATGATCCGCCATTGGGATACCTGGTTTGATCATGCACGTAATCACCTGATTGTCGCACCAATCGAAAACGGGCAATTAGGCAAGACTGTCGACGTCACAAAAGGTTTGGATACCGAAACACCACCGAAGCCATTTTCCGGCATGGAAGAAGTGACCTTTACGCCAGATGGCAAGTATGTGGTATACAGTGCCAAAGCGCCGGCAAAAGACCAAGCATGGACCACAAATTTTGACTTGTGGCAGGTGCCGGTAAGCGGCGGTGATACTGTTAATTTGACCGCTGAAAACAAAGCGTGGGACGGTCAGCCCGTGTTTTCTGCAGATGGCCGTTATCTCGCGTATCTAGCGATGAAAAAGCCAGGATTTGAAGCAGACCGTTTCCGCATTATGTTACGTGATACGGTTACCGGTCAGACTAAAGAAGTAGCGCCATTATGGGATCGTAGTCCTTCCTCCTTGAGCTTTGGTAAAGATAACAACACCCTTTATGTAACAGCACAGGATGTTGGACAGGTTTCCGTATTTGCGGTCAACACACAATTCGGTGATGTTCGTACACTTTACAACGATGGCAGCAACAGTTTAGTCGGCCTCGCCGGGGATCGACTGATTGTTAAACACGCATCGTTGGTTGAACCTGGCGACCTTTGGTCTATGAATACCGATGGTCAGGATCTGCAGCGCCTGACCGATATTAACCGCGCCAAACTGGATACGATTAAATTTGGTGACTTTCAACAGTTCAGCTTCAAAGGCTGGAATAATGAAGAAGTTTTTGGCTATTGGTTAAAACCGGCAAACTATGAAGAAGGCAAAAAGTATCCTGTGGCCTTTCTGGTACATGGTGGCCCACAGGGTTCATTTGGCAACGCTTTCAGCTTCCGTTGGAACCCAGAACTGTGGGCGGGGGCAGGTTATGCAGTGGTGATGGTCGATTTCCATGGTTCTACAGGTTACGGTCAGGCGTTCACTGATTCCATCAGCATGGATTGGGGTGGAAAGCCATTAGAGGACTTACAAAAAGGTCTGGACGCTGTAGCGAAACAGCAGCCTTGGATTGATGCGTCAAATGCCTGTGCTTTAGGGGGTTCCTATGGCGGCTACATGATGAACTGGATCCAGGGTAACTGGAATGATGGCTTTAAGTGCTTGGTTGACCATGCTGGTCTGTTTGATTTGCGCTCTATGTATCATGTTACCGAAGAACTGTGGTTCCCGGAACATGAGTTTGGCGGTACCTATGAGCAGGCCAAAGATCTTTATGAAAAGTTCAATCCTGCTAACTACGTGCAAAATTGGAAAACGCCAATGCTGGTGATCCATGGCGAGAGGGACTTTCGAGTGCCATACGATCAGGGCTTAGCGGCATTTTCCTATATGCAGCGCAATAATATTCCTTCAGAATTGCTGGTGTTCCCAGATGAGAACCACTGGATCCTGAATCCTGATAATTTGCAGCAATGGTATGGCAAAGTGTTAGGTTGGATGGATCGTTGGACAGGTAAAAGCCGTCAATAGCGTGATTCATCGTTCATGAGAAAGCCGGCACAGTGTTGCCGGTTTTTTTTATCGCCAAATCTTAGATAATTTTCTGATTTATAATCACTTATAAAAGCTATCCTAGTACTTAAAGGCCCCGAGAGCGTTACCGTATCAGCCTTTGCCAAGACGTCATTAAAGTTTCATTAAGGTTTAGTTTTATAAAGTAGCTTTCAAACTAACGTATATCTTTGCCAGAATTCACAAGTAACCGTATGCTTTGTATTATAATTTCCATAGCAGCGTGAGTTACTTTCATTAATCTGAAGCCCAGTTGTGTGGAGTTATCTGAACGTCTCGGTGATTAGCGGTTATTTTTTCCGAAAGCAACCCAGGTTTTGATTATCTAGCGGTGTTTAGGGGGACTAGTGAGCAGTTTTCATTCGAGACGAGATACAGCTAACAATGGCAGCAAAAACAGTAGACCGGGTGGCTTTCTTTGTCCTGAAATTAGGAGTAATTTATTGCCCGCATTCTACAAGCTAGCCCACCAGAGACGTTTTATATAGCGGCACTCAGATTTGAATTACAAACCCTGCTTTTCTTGATTTAATGATTAATAAGGTTGTTTCTACATGCTTAGTCGATTTGGAAAAACGCTTAGCCTAACAGTGTTGTTGGTCGTTGTATTGTTGCAATCAACAGTGGTGTGGGCTGATCCTAAGACACCTCTCAACCAAGAGAACAAGGTTGAAGCGTTATTATCCGATAAGAATACTCCTGCACCGGCAAAGACCGCGGATGCCGCTTTCGCTGTGAGCAATGCGAAATATGCGACAAGTGGCATTTTCGATCAAGACACTGTGATTAAGCTGGCTAAACAACTTGCGAGTAAACCCTATGTTGCTCCCGATGAAGCATTGCCCGATTCCCTGAAAAATCTGACGCAGGAACAATATCAAGATATTCATTTTCGTCAGGATGCGGCGATCTGGAAAAACCAGAATTTACCGTACCAATTACAACTATTTCATCGCGGGTTTTATTTTAAACAGTTGGTCGAACTGGCATTGGTTCGTGGTAATCAGGCATCACATCTTGCCTATAACTCAGACTATTTTGAAACTGGCACGGCTTTCAACCAAGCGTTGCCGAAAAACGATATAGGCTACTCCGGCTTCCGATTGCATTACCCGATTAATCGTAAAGATTATTATGATGAGTTGCTGGTATTTCAGGGGGCCACCTATTTTAAAGCGCTGGGCAAGGGTGACAATTATGGGGTTTCTGCTCGGGGACTGGCGCTGAGAACTGCTGATCCGATGGGCGAGGAGTTTCCATTTTTTAAGGCTTTTTGGATTGAAGAACCTCATGCGGATTCTAATCTGCTGGTCATTCATGCGCTGTTAGACAGCCCGAGTGTAACTGGCGCTTACCGCTTTTCTGTACGCCCTGGTGACAATACTCAGATGGATGTAGAAGCTACACTGTTCCCTCGTGTTGACCTTGATAAAGTCGGTCTGGCACCTGGCACCAGCATGTATATGCATTCACTCAATGGCCGTCAGAACGTCGATGATTTTCGACCAGAAGTTCATGACTCAGATGGGTTATTGATGCTTAATGGGAGAAGTGAACGTTTGTGGCGCCCCTTGGCAAATCCTAAAACATTGCAGATTAGTGCTTTCATGGATAATGCGCCCCAAGGATTTGGTCTGATCCAACGCCAACGTAATTATGGTGCCTATCAGGATCTGCGCGCCCAATTTGAAACACATCCTAGTTTATGGGTTGAACCAGTTGGCAACTGGGGGCAGGGGTCAGTGATCCTGACGGAGATCCCAACACAATCGGAAATTCACGATAATATTGTGGTGTTCTGGCGTCCGATGGACCCCATTCGTGCTGGAAGCGAATACCGATTTGCCTATCGTCTGAGCTGGGGCGATGAGCCATCGGTAAAACCAGGCACTATCACAGTTGCCCGTACCGCCAGTGGTCGCGCTGATATTTCAAAACCGACGGCAAAACGGTTGTTTGTTATCGATTATCAACTTAATGGTGGGCAACGTCCTGCCACTATGCCTGATCCTAAAGTGCAAGCCTCAAGTGGCAGTATCGATAATGTGGTGATCCGCGAGAACCCGCATAACGGTGGTTACCGCTTGACCTTCCAATTCGACCCTAAAGATGCTCAAGTCGCTGAGCTTAGAGCCGAACTTCAATTCGATGCAGTCGCTGGCGCTGAAGCCGTGACTTCTGGAAAGACTGAAACCTGGTTGTACCGGTGGTCTCGTTAATGGATACCATGGATCAAAAGATGTTGCAGGATAATTTGCTGACCGAAACTGCCCCCAAGTTGCAGGGGGACAGTGCAATGCCACCGGAAAGACCGGCTCCTATGCCAGAGCAGAGTCTGAAATCATTGTCCGTCGGTTTCCCGCGGCAATGCACCACTGCTGGCGGTGTGACCTCAAAAGTGTCGCGGCGAGTCATGGTTGTAGGTTCTGCATTATTGCTGTCAACTTTTGCGATATATGAAATGTTGCAAGTATTCAGCGTCGCGGCAGTGACACCGCTGGAATACTTGGTACTGCTGCTGTTTGCCATCAATTTCTGTTGGATCGCTTTAGCTTTCTGTAGTGGTGTGGCTGGTTTTGTAGCATTGATTAAACGACGTTTTGTTAAAGCAAAAACTCAGTCTGTAAAAGTGCTCACCGATAATGTCGCTATCTTAATGCCGACCTATAACGAACAGCCTGATCGCGTGTTTTCTGCTGTTGAAACAATGGCGTTGGATCTCCGCGAATATACGAAAGACACTCAGGAGTTTCAGTGCTTTTCGTGGTTTATTCTTTCTGATACTACGGATCCTACGATTGCACTTGCAGAGGAACAGGCCTTTTGGTTACTCCGGAAAAGACTTGATGGCCGCGCGAACGTTTACTATCGTCGGCGCCGCAAAAATACCGCGCGTAAATCAGGAAATGTTGAAGATTTTTGTACACGGTGGGGCAGCGCATACACCAGTCTGTTGGTGCTAGATGCCGACAGCTTGATGCAAAGTCAATGTATTGTGGAACTGGGACGGCGGATGCAAGCCGATCCCGATGCCGGACTCATCCAGACCATTCCCTATTTAGTAAAAGGGGTAACGCTGCTAGCGCGTCTGCAACAGTTTGCTGCACGTTTCTACGGCCCGGTGATTGGTACCGGGCTCGCCTGGTGGGTGCAGAAAGAGGGCAACTTCTGGGGCCACAACGCTATCATCCGTACTGAAGCCTTTATGCAGGCGGCTGGCTTGCCCGTGTTAAAAGGTAAACCACCGTTTGGTGGCCATATCCTCAGCCACGATTTTGTTGAGGCAGCGTTAATCAGACGTGCTGGCTGGAGCGTTAAAATTGCCGCCGATCTGCCTGGTTCCTTTGAAGAATGTCCGCCTTCGATTATCGATATGGCAGTACGAGACCGTCGTTGGTGCCAGGGGAACTTGCAACATACGCGAGTGTTGCCCGCTAAAGGACTGCACTGGATCAGTCGGTTACATTTGGTGACCGGGATAATGTCCTATTTATCGTCACCATTTTGGTTGTTACTGATCCTTTCTGGGTTATTGCTGGCCTTGCAGGCACACTATATCCGTCCGGAATATTTTACCGACCAGTTCTCATTGTTCCCTAAATGGCCAGTGATGGACTCAGACCGCGCATTACGCTTGTTTTATATCACCATGGGTATTCTGTTTGGGCCAAAAATCTTTGGTACCTTGTTATTGCTGACCGATCGTCAATATGTCAGCGTTTTGGGTGGCCGATTACGCATTATGACCAGCATCCTATTGGAAATTCTGGTGTCAGCATTAATTGCCCCCATTATGATGTTTATCCATTGTGGGGCAGTGTTTGCCATTATTTCCGGGAAAGACAGTGGCTGGGCACCGCAACGTCGTGATGATGGCAGCTTGCCCTGGTCTGATGTGATTTATCGTCACCGATATCATGTGCTGGCAGGGATCTTACTGGGTTATGCCGCATATCTTGATTCCTGGACACTGTTGGCATGGATGTCACCAGCGCTTATCGGGTTATGGATTGCCATTCCATTATCAGCATTTACCGCCTCACAAAAAGTCGGTAAATGGTTTATGGCTAAACATCTGTTAGCCACACCTGAAGAGGTTGAGCCGCCGAAGATCCTATTAGCGGCGGCAAACGCCCGCGATGAGTATGAGGCTTCTCTGAAAGAAATCTGGAATGTCAGGATGTTACTCGATAAACCAGAACTGATGGAGTTGCACATGCAAATTATGGATAAGCTGCCAACTCATGTCCCAGGTGGGAAGATTGAATCCATGGACGCGATAGCCCGCGTAAAAGTGCAAGAAGCACAAACTCAGGATGCGCTGTTAGCCAATCTGGATAACAAGGAGATGGGTTATATTTTGGGTAATCCATTGCTACTGCAGACGATGCAACGCTTGCCTAAATCTATTACTGAAAGTGACCTTGTCAGCATTTGCTAAATAGAAAAATTTCAAAGAGCCGGCATATTGCCGGCTTTTTGTTATCGGAGTGACTGTTCTGTTTGTGAGCAACCTTGTTGTTTTTATCGTTGCTGTTTGCCAAATCCAAGAGTTCAGGATAAATTAAAACACTTGTTTAAATTTTAATACAGGCCGTAGAACGATGATCCCATTTCAAGCCCCTACCGAAGAAATGAACTTTTTGTTGCGACAAGTTTTTGATGCTGCAGCAGTTTGGCAGGGGTTGCCTGCTATCGCCGAATTATTGGATCTCGACACGGCCACCGCCATTTTAGAAGAAGGGGCTAAGTTTTGTGCTGAGCAGATCCAGCCGCTGAATCAACCCGGTGATACGCAGGGCGTAAGCTTTAATGGTTCAAGTGTAAAAACCCCAGACGGTTATGCAGCGGTATTCCGTCAGTACGCTGAAGGCGGTTGGGTAGGGCTTTGCGGCGAGCCCGAATATGGTGGCATGGGAATGCCTAAAATGCTTGGCGTTCTGCTAGATGAAATGGGCTATAGCGCCAGTAACGCTTTTACCTTGTATGCCGCACTCACCGCTGGTGCGGCATTGTGTATTCATGCCCATGGCTCGGAAGCACTTAAAGCGCTCTACCTTCCTAAATTGTATTCTGGAGAGTGGGCCGGGGCGATGGATATGACAGAACCTCAATCCGGTTCTGATCTGCGTACAATTGCTACTCGCGCAGTGCCGCAGTCTGACGGCAGTTATCGGATCAGTGGTAGTAAGATGTTTATTACCGGCGGTGATCATGATCTAACCAGCAACGTAATCCATTTGGTACTCGCAAAAATTCAAGGAAGCGACGGGATCTCCCTGTTTCTGGTGCCCAAATTCAAAGTAACTGCAGACGGAGAGATTGGCGATGCCAATGGCGTAACTGTCGGTGCGGTTGAACACAAGATGGGCCTTAAAGGTTCTGCTACCTGTGTTATGAATTATGACGATGCAGAAGGGTATCTCATAGGCCGTGCGAACCGGGGATTAGTTTGTATGTTCACCATGATGAACTACGAACGTCTGTCTATTGGTATTCAGGGCTTGGGAAGTGCACAGATGGCTTATCAACTATCAGCCAGCTATGCCAAAGAGCGCTTGCAGGGATTAGCCGCGGGTGGTTCGCCAACTGGCGCTAAAGCTGACCCCATCATAGTTCATGGTGATGTTCGTCGTATGCTACTGAATATAAGAGCATTAACGGATGCCGGACGCGCACTTGCTGTCATGACGGGAATGCAACTGGATAAAGCAAAATATGCGGCAGATAGCGAAGAGCAGCAGCAAGCAACCCGCTTTGCCGCACTGTTAACTCCAGTCGCAAAAGCTTTTTTAAGTGATAGAGGTTTTGACGCATGCGTTACCGCTCAGCAGGTATTTGGCGGTCATGGTTATATTGGTGAAACTGGCATCGAGCAATTAGTACGAGACACTCGGATCGCGCAGATATATGAAGGCACCAATGGCATTCAGGCGATAGATTTTCTGGGAAGAAAGCTGGTAGGTGATAACTTAGCCACGGTAACCGAGTTTTTCAGTTGGCTGCAACAGCAGCAATCCTGTGACGAGGTGTTTGCCAGTCAAAAACAACAATTGCAACAATTACAGCAACGTTTTGTAGATGTTATCGCCGCAGTTAATCAACAGAAACATGATCAACCTGCACTGATTAATGCGGTAGCCGTGGATGCCTTAGATGCTTTCGGTTATCTGCTCTATGGTCATTTCTGGTTGATGATGGCGGATAAGTCACTAAAAGCGGCAGCTCAATTGCCTGTTGCCTTCGTGCAACGCAAGCAACAACTGATGCAGTATTACTTCGCAAAATTACTGCCACGAGTTTCACTACATCTGGATGTAGTGACTGCCGGGGATGAGACCATAATGCAGCTCAGCGCTGACGATTTCTAACCGCACAAGATTATACAATAGGTGGTGCTTGCATCAGCGAGCACTACTTTGTTGCCCCATGGAGGTGTGCACTCCATCTTCAATAATCTGGTGCTGAAGGGAAGGCATCACCACGGTAATAAAATTGTGTTTGGCCTTTTCTTCTTTTGGGCTGAGGCCGTTTTCCATAACCACAATCAGATAGCGATTTTTATCCTGTGGTGCATCACCCGATAAAAATCCGGCAAGATTTTGTACACCACTCATACTGCCAGTTTTGGCCACCACGGCACCGCGTAAAGGCTTTTGGGTGAATGGGCGTTTATATTGCAATGTACCGCTGATCCCGGCTTTAGGTAACACCTCTGTCAACCATTGCAAAGATGGCCGAGTTTTGATTTGTATCAGTAAGCTGGCTAACTGTCTGGCACTTAAGAGGTTGTAACGCGATAACCCTGAACCGTCGGCAATACTACTGCTGTCTAACACGACATCTAATTGCGCCAGGGTTTCCTTTACGACTCGAGTACCCGCCGCAAAACCGGCGTGTTTGCCAAAACGTTGTTGCCCGACTTGTTTCAACAGGGTATCGGCAATCAGATTGTCTGAATCCAATAGCATTTCACTAATAAGTTCACTTAATGGCGTGGATTGATGGTCACTCAATAACGTAGCGGTTGCTGGAACGTTATCGGCAGCGTTGACCGTCCCGGTAAGCTTGAATTGGTGTGTATAGATATCAGTCACGACATCACGTGCATATTGTAGTGGGTTATTAACGGCTATTGCTAATGGAGCAGGGGCCGTCCCGGCATAACAACCACCTAACAGGTAATGGTTATCGGGTAGTCGTTCCAGTGATAGCTGGCAAAATGACTGTTGATGGTCCGCATCAAAACGGGCATTGGAGCTAACGGTGATGGGCGCAGGCAGAAGCGGTTTTACCTTGGTAAGACCGTCCGGTTGCTGAACCAACATCGCCTTAATACAGTTTTGATCAACGATAAAACTGGATACCGGCGCAGCGTAACAGATCCCCAAATCATCCCAGACCCAACCTGGCGCTTGCCATTGGCTGTCATTACTGCCGATCAGCACAACATTGCCGTCAATTTCATTAATGCCGGACGCAGCAAGCTGATGTGCCATTTGCGCAAGTTGTGCACGGGTAAGCCTCGGGTCGCCCTCAAAACGGAGATACAGATCCCCTTTAATGACGGATTTTTCGACCTTGCCATCTGTCAATAGGGTGGTGTGAAAGGTGAAATCTTCCCCCAATACTTGCCAGGCAGTTACCGCCGTCAGCAACTTTTGGGTACTTGCTGGCAGCATGAGCACATCAGCATTATGACTGACCAGCACTTCACCGCTATGGGTATCCTGTACCCACAATGCTGTCTGAGAGTCTTTCGGAAGTAATGGCTGTAACCAAGCTGAAAGCGGGGCGGCTAAGGCTGTATTAAAGGTTGTGGCCGATAAAATCGACCACAATACTAGCGCTTTGAAGTGCCAGCGGCGTGCTGGATGATTATTAAGAGTCATCCTTTTCCATTAATCGATAAAATTTGAGTGTGACAAAGATAACTAAAGCGATATAGAGCGGTAGCACTAGAGGCCCGAGCCAATCTTTGAAATGAAAGATCCCCCAGGCGGCAACTAACGTAAGTAAAAGAGGTACCCAAATCTGTCGCTTCATAATAAATCCTGTTTTACAGCTATAAACATAATGGCTTAACTAGAATCAAATCTCTAGCTGCGAATCTTTGGTGTGATTTGACCTCGTTGCAATCATTTTACTGTGATCTGTAACGCAAGCGCACACTAATTGTACAAAACAGGAGCAATTCTGCCGCATCTGCTTCTCGTTCCGGGAGAAAACGCTTGCTCCGTTGGTCACAAGTGAGTAAGTTCTATTGCCTTAAATCCGCCGTCGTTACATTAACGGCTTTTTTATTGTGGTCTCCCTGAAAGGTAAAGGGATCATACGGTTCGGGATAGATTGTTGTAGGAGGATGCCTTGCTGGATCAGCTGGGTGGAATTGCCATAGCTGCTGATGATATTCAGTGGTTGATGACCCCAAAAAATTTCAAGGATACCCTTATTGACAGAATCCTTGCTGCGCAGCAAGTCATTTATATTGCAGCATTGTATCTTGAAGATGATGAGGCCGGACGTGAGGTGTTAGAAGCGTTACTTACTGCTAAGGTACGTCGTCCACAACTTGATATCAAGGTATTGGTTGATTTTCACCGTGCCCGTCGTGGCCTGATTGGCCATAAAGGCGATGGCGGTAATTATCGTCTATACCGGCAGTTGATGAGTAAAGCAGCGCAACCATTCACAATTTATGGGGTGCCGGTAAAGTCTCGAGAATTCCTTGGGGTTCTGCATCTCAAAGGTTTCGTCATTGATGACGCGGTTATCTATAGTGGTGCCAGCCTCAATAATGTCTACCTGCAACAACATGAGCGTTACCGTTTAGATCGTTATTACTTGCTTGAGTCTAAAGAACTCGCTTGCAGTATGCGTAACATGATTGACGAATTTATCTTGTCGCATAGCGCTGTGGTAAGTTTGAGTGACAATAATGATCGCGTGCCTGAGCGCCATGAACTGCGAAGTTTTAAACAGCAGCTTGCCAGTGGCTATTATCGGTTTAATGCACAGTATTCTCCATTACGTATTACGCCGATGGTTGGTCTGGGGCGTAAACAAAACCCGTTGAATAACACTGTGTTACAAATGGTCAAAGAGTCTCGTCATTCATTGTTTGTTTGTACCCCATATTTCAATCCACCGTATCTATTGATGCGCGCCATCGCTAAACATTTACATGATGGTAAGCGTCTGGATATTGTGGTGGGCGATAAAACGGCAAACGACTTTTTTATTCCAGATGATCAACCGTTCTCCACCATTGGGGCATTACCCTATCTCTATGAGCAATCATTGAGAAAGTTTGCGAAGCGCCAGCAATGGGCGATTGATAAAGGATTGCTGAAGATTCATTTGTGGAGTCATGAGCGCAATAGCTTCCACCTCAAAGGCATCAGCATGGATGAACGCAAACACTTGCTGACCGGAAGTAATCTCAATCCACGCGCATGGGCGCTCGACCTGGAAAATGGTTTGCTGCTGCATGATGAACAGCAGACTCTGGCGTCAAAATTTCAGGAAGAACAGCAACAGCTACTGCGATACACCCGCCAGATTAAGCATTACAGTCAACTGGAAACGCTGCAGAATTATCCGGCTGCAGTAAAAAAAATCCTGACACGTATTCGGCGTTTACGTGCGGACTTTTTCTTAAGACGCATTCTGTAACATGACGATATCGTTACTTGCCTCTGTGCCAACTGAGACTGCAGTAGCGATGCACGCAGTGCACCGACTGCATGCTTATCGGCAGGCGATTGCGACTAAGCCTTATGCTTCACGCGGTATGAAAGTGAAACGTTGTCCGTTCTGCCTGCTGCCTGCTGAGGTGTGTACCTGTGCCAGTCGTAAGCTTCTGGCCACTGATTCAGCGTTTGCGCTAGTAATGTATGACACAGAAGTACTGAAGCCAAGCAACAGCGGTAGATTGATTGCGGACCTGATCCCCGACACTCATGCATTTTTATGGTCTCGGACTCAGCCTGACCGTCACCTGTTACAGTTATTAACGGATCCTACGTATCAGCCATTTGTGGTCTTTCCTGGCGATTATGCATTACCTGGACAGCAAGTTATTGAAGTATCGCCGACGACATCTTCACTAAAAAATTCGTTTCCTGACGGTAAAAAACCTTTGTTTGTGTTACTTGATGGCTGCTGGCGTGAAGCGGTGAAAATGTTCAGGAAAAGCCCTTATCTGCAGCAATTGCCAGTATTGTCATTTCATCCTGATACATTGGCAGACTATCAATTGCGTAAAGGCCAACGAGACTTTCAACTTGGCACCGCGGAAGTTGCGTCACTAGTTTTAGAGGTGTGGGGCGAATCGAACAATGCGCGGGCAATGCAATTGTGGTTTCGGGTATTTGTTGAATCTTCAATGTGGAGTCGCAGCGCTCGTTCTCCTGAGTGTTTAGCGCGAAGACAAACGCTGCTTGAAGAATTCAATCAGTTATTCACTGCGAGCAAATAATTCGCTAGGTTAATTTTTTCAAAATATCACTAAATAGCTGATGTGCCATCTTGATATCCCGATCACCAAATTGACAGAGTGTCTCCTCCAGCCAACGTTTCAGCTTGGTATCTTCCTCTATCTGCAACTGAGCGAATAATCGTGCAGATTTTTCAACAAGCGCACTCAACTGGGGTTGCTCGGCATCGTGCTGATGTATTCCGGGCGTAATTTTTGATGTTAAAAATGCCTGCCCCAATTCATAAGCGTACACCATGACTGCTTGCGCCAGGTTGAGTGAAGGGTACTCCTGTGCTAACGGGATATAACTCAATAGATCACAGAGTTCCAGATCACTATTACTTAAGCCGCTGGCCTCACAGCCGAAAACAATGCCGACATTGGTCAACGATTGCTGTTGCTGACTTAATGCATTAACCATTTTTTGTGGTGTCAGATATTCCCGCAAATTACCGCGTTCCCGCGCGGTGGTCGCGATTAACAGATCAAACTCATCGGCAATTGAAGCTAATGACGGCGCTTCTCGAATATTTTCTAGAATATCGACTGCACCACAGGCGACCCATCCAGCTTCATCTTCTCTGTGTGCCAATGAATGCACGACAACTAAGTCATTAAATCCCTGAGTTTTGATAGCTCGTGCGGCAGCGCCAATATTCGCTGCACGGGCAGGGGACACTAATATAAAACTGATGTACATCAGCTAAATCCGTCGTTTTCTGATAGGAATAATTATACGCTTTTTGGGCGGTTAAGCCCATTTTCGATAACATAAACGACTACAACTCAAAATGTGCGTTATGCCGGCTTTTATCAAACAAATCGAACAATTGCTTGCAATTAGCCTCCAGAAAAAAGATAGTTCGTATATCAAGTTATTTGATTATCAAACTAATAGGCGAATTTTATGACTGCCGAATTTCACACTACGGCTCGTTGGCAACAAGCGCATGATTTTAACAAAGAAAATCTAAGCGGCGAGCGCAGTACAAAATGGGTATTA
The DNA here is from genome assembly GCF_029167175.1 of Shewanella sp. A32. NCBI lineage: Bacteria > Pseudomonadati > Pseudomonadota > Gammaproteobacteria > Alteromonadales > Shewanellaceae > Shewanella > Shewanella sp. A32. The sequence continues at coordinate 12,885 of NZ_JARFTS010000009.1, read as the reverse complement.
GCGTTAACTGTGGTGACGATGTTGGCGGAAATCATTGCCGGAACGGTTTACGGTTCGATGGCGTTATTAGCTGACGGCTGGCATATGGGAACCCACGCTGCGGCGTTCATGTTGACCCTATTTGCGTATACCTACGCCAGAAAAAATGCAACTAATCCGAGATTTGCGTTTGGTACTGGCAAAGTAAGCGTGTTGGGAGGCTTTACTAGTGCTGTTGCATTGGGATTGGTCGCGTTGGTTATGGTGATTGAATCGGTTTATCGATTGTTTGCGCCGGAGGCTATTCATTTTAATCAGGCAATATTGGTGGCGGTTATCGGCTTGACAGTGAACATTGTCAGTGTGTTTTTGTTAAAGGATCACCAAGGACATGACCATGGGCACGATCACGGCCATAGCCATCACCACGATGACCACAATCTTAAAGCCGCTTATTTTCATGTATTGGCCGATGCGCTGACGTCACTGATGGCTATCGCGGCGCTATTAGCGGGTAAATATATGGGGGCGAATTGGCTCGACCCGGTAATGGGAATCGTCGGTGCCGTCATTATCAGCCGTTGGGCTTGGGGATTAATTAAACAAACTAGCCCTATTTTACTTGATGCCAGTACAGAACCTGATTACGCCTCGCAGTTGGTAAGACGTATCGAGGCAGAAGGTGACCACAAAGTCACTGATCTTCATCTCTGGAAAGTCAGCGCTGACCACCATGCCGCTATGATTTCCTTAGTGAGTCATAAGCCTAAAGATACTGACTATTATCATGATTTACTGGCTGATTTTTCTCAGATTGACCATTTGACGATTGAGGTTAACCGTTGCGATGATTGCACCGAAGCAGAACATCCTCGTAATAGTTGCAACGGTAGTGGTTGCTGTCATCATGCTACTGACCATGACCATGACCATGACCATGACCATGACCATGACCATGACCATGACCATGACCACCATCATCATTAACCCATAGTGGAGCTACTAATGAGCGCTGAGTACCAACTGGATCAGGATATCAACCACGCCATTATTGAGTTTTACGAGCGTTTGTCATCTTGGGAACAAAGTGTCGTGAGGGATCAAGGGGTGTCGCTCGCGCAGGTACACACAGTTGAGATACTCGGTGCCAATGGCTCTATGCGGATGAAAGAGTTAGCCGATAAGCTCGGCATCACTACGGGTACGTTGACAGTGCAGATTGATCGACTAGTAAAACTCGGACTAGTTGAGCGTCAACCCTCTGCCAAGGATCGACGCTCGGTTGAGGTTTTGCTGACAGAAAAAGGCCAGCAAATGTTTGCTGAGCACGACCAACTGCACTTGCAGTTAACCCGTGAAATGACCGCAGTATTTGATGATACAGAGTGCCATCAGTTATTGACGTTTTTGACCCGCCTGAATGGTACATTCTGAAACATACAACCATAGCCATTTGTTGTTATCCTAACTCACTTAAGTATTTCTTAAGTCGTGATTGTTATAAATTACACTTAATATCTGTAAGCTTGCTTGTCTGAAAATTAAGACAAATTTCTCGTCGTTGTGGGAGCCAAGGTGCTTAAATCGTTATCCGTAAACCGCGTTACTTTCTTGTTGGCGCTGTTTTTCGTCATGATCTTCAATATTCCATTCTTTTCTGTGGTTAAAAAAGGACTTGAACATCAATCTCACATTGATCCGGTATTTGTTGCCACAATCCCAGTCTTTTTGGTTGCAGCACTCGGCTTTCTGTTTTCATTTTTTAGCTTTAAGTATCTGCTAAAACCCTTTTTTATTGCGTTGATATTGTTGTCTTCTGGGGTGTTTTTTGCCGCTTACAAATACGGTGTTGTATTTGATACTGGAATGATTGAAAACACCTTTCAGACTAACAGCGCAGAAGCCTTAACCTATGTGAACTGGGCATCGTTTACCAATTTTGCCTTAACCGGGTTGGTACCTGCATTTTTACTGTATAAGGCAGATATTGAGTACCGCCCGTTCACCAAAGAAATGTTGAGAAAGCTAGTATTTATGCTGGCTAATTTGACGGTAGTGGTGGCTATTGCCTTTGTTTATATGCAGAATTATGCGTCATTTGTTCGCAATAATGATCAGATTAAACACTATATCGTACCAACCTATTTCATTGGTTCTGCATCTAAATACATTTATCAGAACTACCTGCAAGCGCCCATCACCTATCAACAGCTGGGACTGGATGCCAAAGTCATCAAACCTGCGGCAATGAAGGAAGAGAAACCCAAATTATTGGTGTTAGTCGTTGGTGAAACTGCCCGGGCGATGAATTATCAGTATTACGGCTATAATCGACCGACAAATCAGTATACGAAAGATTTAGGCCTGATTGCATTTAACAATGTCCAGTCATGTGGAACCGCAACAGCGGTATCGCTGCCATGTATGTTCTCTCGTATGGATCGTAAAGACTATGAGGCTCGTCAAGCGCGGTCTCAGGATACCGCTGTGGATGTACTGCATCATGCCGGTGTCAACGTATTTTGGGTAGACAATGACAGCGGTTGTAAAGGGGTCTGTGATCGCGTACCAAATTACACCATTGATGTAAATATGGATAAGAAGTTGTGCGATGGTGAATTTTGCAAAGATCAAGTAATGGTCGATAAACTTGATGAATTGCTAACGACCAAAGAGCAACAAAATCAAGATAGATTGATCGTGTTGCACATTGTTGGTAGCCACGGCCCGACCTATTATTTACGTTATCCTGACGATCACAAGCAGTTCACTCCAGACTGCCCGCGTAGCGATATTCAGAATTGTAGCCACAATGAATTGGTCAATACCTACGACAATACCATTCTCTATACTGATTATATTTTGTCGGAGATTGTAAAACGGCTGCAGCAGCAACATATGTATGCCCCAGCAATGATGTATTTGTCAGATCATGGAGAGTCACTGGGTGAGAAAGGGCTGTATTTGCATGGCACACCGTATGGTATCGCGCCAGCCGAACAGACTACCGTGCCTTGGTTATCTTGGATTTCTGCTGGGTATGCTCAGGAAAATGGCCTGAGCGAAAGTTGCCTCAGTGGGTTGCAACAGCGCAGCGGCTATTCGCAGGATAACTTGTTTGATACGCTGTTAGGCTTATTTAACGTCAGCACACAGGTCTATCGACCTAAAGAAGACATCTTTAAGCAGTGTCGCACTTAAGGTTTTGTGATCGGAATCGAAAAGGCTGCTAATGCAGCCTTTTTTGTTGTCATCGACAGTCTACGATTTTGAGAGATCCATATGCATATGGATCAATCGCTCTTCCATATCAAACGTTACTGCAAACCCGAGGCTTTTCGCCAGACTTGCCATATTACGATTTTCAAACATGGTATATCCCGTGAGTACCGGCGTGCCTGCGGCGCGAAAATAACGAATGAGTTTTTCCAGTAACAATTTTCCGATACCAATACCCTGATGAGAACTACGTACCGCCATCGCAAACTCGGCTTCTGTATTATCAGGATCAATCGAGGCACGCACAGCACCGAGGGTGATATCGTCACCAGAATCATCTTTAATGGTGGCAATAAACGCCATTTCTCTGGCGTAATCAATCTGCGTAAGCACTGCCATCTCTTCGTGCGTCATCTGTGAGCGTACACCGAAGTAACGTTTATACCGATCTTCATCTGATAATGAATTATCAAAGGCCAGGTGTTTGGGTTCATCCTCGGGTAAGATGGGGCGTAACATTACTTGCAGACCATTACGCAATGTCGCCGTTTCTTCAAGATCTTTAGGGTAGGGCAAGATGGATAATCGAGCGCTATTGTCTTTGATATCTTCCGTTAACCGCAAATTAATATCCAGCAGGGTGATAGTGTCCCCTGATGCCAAAACGGGGTTTAAATCAAGACCTTCAATTTGTGGACAATCAATCACTAAGCTGGAGATCTGCGTTAACATTCGGCAAATCGCTGCCATATCTAAGCCATTTGGCAAATGTCTGTCGTGGATTTTTCCGGTTTTTAGTGCCTGAATCACCATATAGCGGGACAATGCCATATTGAGCGGGGGTAGGGCCACTGCCGCATCCCGAGTTGGCTCCCATTCAGAGCCTCCTTCCCCGAGCATAATGGCAGGGCCGAAGACCGGATCATTAAGCACTGCTACACGTAACTCTTGCGTGCCAGCCGTCAGTGCCATTTTTTGAACGATCATCCCTTCAATGCGCGCGTCCGGATTTGCCGCCCGTACGCGACTAGTAATGGCTGCGGCTGCATGGCGAACCTCTTCGGCATCCGCCAAATTCAACATAACGCCGTGAACATCAGATTTATGTAAAATATCGGGAGACTGAATTTTAAGGGCGACCGGATAGCCTGCACGTTCTGCGATGACAACCGCTTCGTCCGCATCATTGGCAAACCAGGTATCGATAGTCTTTAGCCCATAAGCACTGAAAACCGCCCGTGCATCATGGGTTTCGAGCACCTTTCGGCCACTTTGTAAGGCTTGCTGCAGAATTCTCCGTGCGGTAGCAGTATCTGAATTGTTGGTCAGCGACTGCGGTACTTCCTGCAACAGTTTCTGGTTTCGACGAAATTCCACCATATGCATAAAAGCGCGAACAGCACCTTCTGGGGTACGATATGTTGGAATTCCCGCCTTAGAAAAGCGTCGACGAGCTTCATATGCGGAATCTTCACCACTCCAGTTAGTCAGCACGTTAACGCGATGCTTTCGAGGATGTTTGCTGACGGCTGAAATGACAGCATCCGCGATGTTGTTGCCATTGCCTAACGCTGAAGGCGAGTGCAGTACTAATACGGCATCTAGTTCATCACTATCCATTAAAATGTTTAGGGCATTGGCATAACGTTCGCCATCTGCATCGCCAATAATATCGACCGGATTTTGCTTCGACCAAGTTGGTGGCAATACCGCAGCGAGTTTGCTTTTAGTCTCTTCTGATAGCTGGGCGAGTTTACCGCCTTTGATGATCAGTTCGTCCACAGAGAGTACGGCCGGCCCACCACCATTACTAAGAATACATAAACGCTCACCATGCAGCGGATTAAGGTGCGCCAGACTTTCAAGAGCGGCAAATAGTTCAACTAAGTCGTTTACTCGCAGCATACCTGCACGTCGAAACGCGGCTTCATACACAGCATCGTTACCTGAGCTAGCACCGGTATGATGGCGGGCAGCGTTACCGCCTTCAGCACTGCGGCCGGATTTAATCACCAGTATGGGTTTGTGTCTGGATGCTGCACGTGCAGCGGAAAGAAACCGTAATCGCTCATTGATGGAATCAATGTAAAGCATGATGGCTGAGGTTTTTGAATCACGTCCGAGGTAATCCAGCAGTTCATCAAAATCGATATCACCGGCATCACCCAGTGAAATAAAAGAGGAAAAACCAATACCTTTGTTATTGGCCCAATCGAGCACTGTGGTGCATACCGCCGCGGATTGTGAAACGAAGGCAATTTTCCCGGGCTGGGCGCTGGTGTGGGCCAAACTGGCGTTCAAACCAAGGTTGGGCAGGATCATTCCTAAACTGTTGGGACCCAGTATCCTCATGCCATAACGTTTACCACTTTCCGTAAGCTTTTGCGCCAAGGTTTGGCCGTCGTCTGCCACACATTGATTCATACCCGATGCAATAATCACCGCCGTTTTGCAACCAAATTGCGCTAACGTTTCTGCTATCTGAGGAACTCGCTCGGCTTTGGTACAGATAATGGCTAAGTCGGGTTTGACTGGTAGTGATTCAATATTGGGGTAGGCCAGCACCCCCATTACGGAGGTGGCATGCGGATTCACCGGCATAATCGGGCCATCAAAGCCGCTACTGAGCAAATTTTTCATCATGATGCAGCCGGCTCTGGCAGGCGAGTTAGACGCCCCAATAACGGCAATAGATTTTGGGGTAAACAGACTGCGGATGCTGCGCTGACTCATAGAGTGTTAGCTCCGTATGCTTGGGAGTTTCGAGCCTATGATTTCATAGCTACCAAACACTAACAATACACCAAAAGTCAAAAAGTTATCTTTTGCTAAATAGGACTACTGAAAGCCCAAGGAAAATAAAAAATGCGGCATGAGCGACTTCACGTTAGTTATGTCATGTCTGAACAGTCGCTGCTTTCTTCGGGTAGCGTGCTTAGCCTCATAATCTCACATCCTAAAATAAAGATTAGGTTTCGACCTTATTAAACAAAAAGCGATGAATCTCGTTTCAACTTTTAGGGCGCAGTTAATCTGGACACTGCATTGTCTATCTGTAACTATCGTGTAATAAGACCGTTAGCCCGAGAGTGTCGTGAAGGGCTTTATCTTGCATAAGACACAAAAAAGTATCGTTTAATCGTGCTGAAGCTATCACCCGCGCTTAACGCCGAAACCCGCTCCAATCTACAGCAATTAAGGGATGAAATATGAGCTTAAAGCAGCTGAGATTAAATCATACAAGCCTGTTGTGATTCGAGATTGTGGTGCTGTCGCTCAAAATGGGAATACTGATTATTATTACGCAATGCGCTTAAATCCAGACAATCGTTATAAGATCTCGAAACTGGGTCTGTCATTTGAAAATGTTTTACCGCTTTCGTCCGACTCAAGAATCCAATGTCGAACCTACCGAGCATGCGATGCGATGTGCATCAACAGAGATATGCAGTAAATAAAAAACCACAGAACCAAAGATGAATTGCAAATGGTACACCCGAGTGGACTCGAACCACCGACCCCTACCATGTCAAGGTAGTGCTCTAACCAGCTGAGCTACGGGTGTATAGAAGGGCAAATTTATTGGTACACCCGAGTGGACTCGAACCACCGACCCCTACCATGTCAAGGTAGTGCTCTAACCAGCTGAGCTACGGGTGTACACTTAACTTCCGAAGGCTAAACTATTCACCAACGGAACGGACGCTATATTAAAGTCCAGCCACTGATCCTGGCAAGTGAAAAAACCTTTTTTTAACGTCGGATGGTGATTTGCTGTGCAACTGCCGGTGTTTTATCAATCAATAGATAATATAGTGTCAGATTTCAATAACATCACTGTGACGTATTCGGCGTTGAATCACTTTAAGACGAACTGCATAAAGCATTGCTGCAGTAGTTAAACCGGCAATTAAACCGCACCAGAAGCCGTAAGCGCCAAGTTTGGGTATGATTAAATCCGTATATGCCAACAGATATCCCAGTGGCATGCCAACCCCCCAATAGGCAAAAAGAGTAATATAAAAAGCACTGCGAGTGTCTTTGTACCCCCGCAATGCGCCCGCTGAAATTACCTGCACTGAATCTGACAGTTGATAAAGCGCTGCCATCAACATCAACCCAGACGCTAATGCAACCACTTGAGGATTTTTGTTGTAGAGCAATGCGATATCTTCTCTTAACAATACCGTCAGTAGTGCAGTACATGCCGCGAGCGAGAACCCTAGAAGTAATCCAGTTTTGCTGACAATTGCGGATTGTTCTGGTTCATTGCGTCCCAAGTAATAGCCGACGCGAATCGACACGGCGATACCAATAGACAATGGCACCATGAACACCATTGATGAAAAGTTGAGTGCTATTTGATGGCTCGCCACTACGTTTGCGCCCAACGGTGCCAGCAGCAGCGCTATGATAGAAAATAAGCTCACCTCAAAAAACAACGCGAGCGCTACGGGCATCCCCAGTTTGCTCATTTGCAGTATTGTTTGCCATTGTGGCCGGACAAACTCGTCGGGTAAGCGTGCCGCTTTAAATTTCGGATGCCATTGCATGTAAATGAGCATACTTAAACACATTGCCCAAAAGACCAATGAGGTAGCAACACCGCATCCTGCCCCCCCCATAGCGGGTAAACCCAAATGCCCATAGATAAATATATAATTTGCAGGAATATTTACTGCGAGTCCTACAAAACCGATGATCATTGCCGGCATCGTGTAAGAAATACCTTCACTACAACTGCGCAGTACTTGATAAATGAGAAACGCTGGCGCGCCCCACAAGATGCCGTGAATATAATTTTCTGTGACGACATAAAGCGCTGGATCTAAGTTCATGTGATCCAGAACAAAACTGGCAGAATTGAGAAACAGCATCACACCGATGGCACCAAATGTGGCAATATAAACCCCTTGATAAGCCAAGGGACGGATCTTGTCACTGTGTCCGGCGCCAAAATGATGTGCAATCATCGGCGTAAAGGTTAGCAATAAGCCATTAACAAACAGTATTGCTGGTAGCCACAGACTAGTACCGATAGCGACGGCAGCCATATCTTTGGCACTCACGCGGCCGGCCATCATGGTGTCAATAAACCCCATCATGGTTTGCGTAACCTGAGCTACCAACACTGGCAAGGCTAATTGAATAATACGTTTGGCATGAAAAGCTAACTGCGCCATGTCTGTCCTTTGAACCAGAGAGTAGAGAATGTTTACAGGTATTGTTCAGGCCTGCTGTAAAGTGCTGGCAATTGAGAAAAAGCCAGGATTGCATACGTTGCAGATCGCGTTACCACCAGAATTACTGGAGGGATTGCAAACGGGAGCCAGTGTAGCCAATAACGGAGTATGTCTCACAGTTACGCGAGTGGGGCATGATAGGGCGTTTTTTGACGTAATGGAAGAGACGCTTAACCTGACTAATCTCGGTAATTTACAAGTTCATGATGACGTGAATATTGAGCGTTCATTGCAATTTGGCAAAGAGATCGGTGGCCATATTCTATCTGGACATATTCATACCCAAGCGAAATTGGTGACCGTTGATCAAACCGATACCCACTATGATCTAACGTTAGAACTGCCGTCGGTTTGGATGAAGTATGTGCTTTACAAAGGCTTTATTGGTATTAATGGATGTAGTCTAACCATCGGAAATATAAAGAACAATTGTTTTGATCTGCACCTTATTCCAGAAACCTTAAGACTCACTAATCTTGGTCGTTATCAACCGGGTATGTTTTTTAATATTGAGATCGATAACCAAACCCAAACGATAGTTGATACCGTTGAGCGAGTATTGGCTCAAAAAGATGTAGCCCAGCGTTAACCCGTAATCCACTAATAAAATTGTTCATCGTCAGCATCAACATGCAATTCAATGCGTTGATGCTGATGATCGATATGCATACGGATGTGGATAGGATTGCAGCAAATTCGGCAATCACTGTAAAACTCTTGATCACCACCGCTGGAGTCAAGTTGCAGTGTCTGTTGGTGCCCACAATATGGGCAGCAGATAGTTTGCTGTTTCATTGACATTACCTCGGTTGATTAACTCTCTTAGAGTATAGATGAGCGGCATCTAATGTGCTGTAGCCGCATCAATGCTCAATTCATTTAAGTGTTATAAATTTCTTGCGCCATAACCTGAAATAATCTTTATGTTTTTCAATGAAATGTTACGAGTACGTCTTTCTCAGAGGATATTTTCAAAAGGTGTAAGGTAACTTTACGAAGGCATCACATTAATGTGAATTAGTGTTAGATTTGGTTGCGTCTACAAAGGCTTATCCATTAAAATCGTCAGCTCGTTTTACCGATGCCAAGGCTCTTGTATTGTCTTTCTCAGTAAAACGCACACGTTTTTTAATTCTGTTTATTTGAATCAGCCAAGTGGCCCTGCGTGTGGGTCACCACTGGACTAAGGATTATTCATGCCTGTTATTACTCTGCCGGATGGAAGCAAACGCGAATTTGCCAATCCTGTCTCGACTCTGGATGTTGCCGCCGATATCGGTCCAGGCCTCGCAAAAGCCTGTGTAGCCGGACGTGTTAATGGTCAGTTGAAAGATGCTTGCGATCTGATCACTGAAGACGCCGAACTCTCCATTATTACCGCTAAAGATCAGGAAGGACTGGAAATTATTCGTCACTCCTGTGCCCACCTTTTGGGACATGCCATTAAGCAATTGTGGCCAGAGACCAAAATGGCGATCGGACCAGTGATCGATAATGGCTTCTACTACGATGTTGATTTAGAACATAAGTTAACACAAGAAGATCTCGATAAACTGGAAGCTCGGATGTTAGAGCTGGCTAAGACTGATTACGACGTAGTAAAACGTGTCGTCAGTTGGCAGGAAGCGCGCGATGCTTTTGCACAGCGCGGTGAACCATACAAAATGGCAATCCTTGATGAAAACATCAGTAAGGATGATCATCCGGCACTTTATCATCATCAAGAATATACAGACATGTGTCGTGGTCCACACGTGCCTAACATGCGCTTATGCCACTACTTCAAACTGATGAATATTGCGGGCGCATACTGGCGCGGTAACTCCGATAATAAGATGTTGCAGCGTATTTATGGTACGGCTTGGGGTGATAAAAAAGCGCTTAAAGCCTACCTGCAACGCTTGGAAGAAGCCGCAAAACGTGACCATCGAAAAATTGGTAAGCAGCTCGATCTCTACCATATGCAAGAAGAAGCACCCGGTATGGTGTTCTGGCATCATGATGGCTGGAGTATTTTCCGTGAACTTGAACGTTTCGTTCGCACAAAGTTAGATGCGTACGACTATCAGGAAGTGAAAGGTCCGTTCATGATGGACCGGGTACTGTGGGAACGCTCAGGTCACTGGGATAAATATTCTGAAGCGATGTTCACCACATCCAGCGAAAACCGTGAATATGCGATTAAGCCAATGAACTGCCCTGGGCATGTTCAGATCTTTAACCAGGGGCTTAAATCCTATCGTGATTTGCCGCTGCGTATGGCTGAATTTGGTAGTTGTCACCGTAACGAACCATCAGGCTCCTTGCACGGTCTGATGCGTGTTCGTGGTTTCACTCAGGATGATGCACATATTTTCTGTGCGGAAGATCAGGTTCAACAAGAAGTTAGTAGTTGTATCAAGATGGTTTATGACATCTATTCAACTTTTGGCTTTCAAAATATCGTCGTTAAGTTGTCCACTCGTCCTGAAAAACGTATTGGCGATGATGCCATGTGGGATCGTGCTGAAGCTGCACTCAAAGAAGCGCTGACTCATAACAATATCGAATACGAAATTTTACCAGGTGAAGGTGCTTTCTACGGGCCTAAGATTGAGTTTACACTGCATGACTGTTTGGACCGTGCTTGGCAATGCGGCACAGTGCAATTGGATTATGCGTTACCTGGACGTTTAGGTGCTACCTACGTGGCTGAAGATAACAGCCGACAGGTACCGGTGATGATCCACCGTGCAATTTTAGGTTCGTTAGAACGCTTTATCGGTATTTTGATTGAAGAATACGCCGGTAAATTCCCAGTATGGCTGGCTCCATCTCAGGTTGTGGTAATGAATATTACCGATAAGCAGTCTGATTATGTTGAAGAAGTCGTCAGTCTTTTCAAGTCTCAAGGCATCCGTGCGTGTAAGGACTTGAGGAATGAGAAAATTGGCTTTAAAATACGCGAGCACACATTGCAACGGGTTCCTTATTTGCTGGTCGTAGGCGATCAGGAAATGGAGAATAGGGAAGTTGCAGTACGCACCCGGGACGGGGTCGACTTAGGCAAGATGAGCATCGATGCTTTTGCAGCCAAAGTAACTAAACAGATTTCGCTCCGTAGTCTTGAATTGTTGGAGGAATAGGTCATAAAGATCAAAAAAACAGCAGGCCGTCAGGCGGCCCCTAATAGAATCAATGATGAAATTACCGGCGTATCTGAAGTACGTTTGGTAGGAGTTGAAGGAGAGGCAATCGGGGTTGTTGGTATCAGACAAGCCCAAGAGCAGGCTGATGATGCAGGTTTAGACCTGGTAGAGATCAGTCCTAATGCCGAGCCGCCTGTATGCCGTATCATGGACTACGGTAAGTTTCTGTTCGATAAGGCTAAAGCCCAGAAAGAACAGAAGAAGAAGCAGAAACAGGTCCAGGTAAAGGAAATTAAATTCCGCCCTGGTACTGACGAAAACGACTATCAGGTAAAACTACGCAACCTGATTCGTTTTCTGGAAGACGGAGACAAAGCGAAAGTTACGTTGCGTTTCCGCGGGCGCGAATTAGCGCATCAAGGGCTAGGTATGGAACTGATGAACCGTATCAAAGCCGATCTTGATGATGTCGCAGTGGTTGAAGCTTTCCCGAAAATGGAAGGCCGTCAAGCTGTGATGGTGCTAGCGCCGAAGAAAAAATAGTAGGGCTATCAAAGTAGTGCGGGATATTCCCAAACTCGCCTTACGTTTTATTAATTATCCCAATGCGGAGTTTTTAAATGCCAAAAATGAAAACTGACCGCGGTGTGGCTAAGCGTTTTAAGAAAACCGCTAATGGTTTCAAACGCAAGCAAGCCCATCTGCGTCACATCCTGACCAAGAAGAGCACCAAGCGTAAGCGTCACCTGCGCGCTAAGTGTTTAGTTGCTAAAGTAGACGTGCCAGCAATTGCACGCCAACTGCCATACGCTTAGTAGGAGGATTGAAAGATGCCAAGAGTTAAGCGTGGTGTAACTGCACGTGCTCGTCACAAGAAAGTTCTGAAACTTGCCAAAGGTTACTACGGTGCCCGTTCACGTACTTATCGCGTAGCGGTACAGGCAGTAACTAAAGCTGGTCAGTATGCTTATCGTGACCGTCGCCAGAAAAAACGTCAATTCCGTCAACTGTGGATTGCACGTATCAATGCGGCTTCACGTCAGAATGGTCTGTCTTACAGCCGTTTCATCAACGGTCTGAAGAAAGCGTCTATCGAAATCGATCGTAAGATTTTGGCAGACATCGCTGTATTCGACAAAGTTGTATTTGCAACTTTGGTAGAAAAAGCAAAAGAAGCACTGGCAAACTAATTAACCAATAATTAGTTGTTGTTGCATTAAAAAGGGGCCATATGGTCCCTTTTTTATTGTCAGCCCAAAACCACCTACTTCAGTAGGTGGTTATCATTCATGAAAGGGCTTTGCCCGTATATCTAC
>NZ_JARFTS010000008.1:0-164953 GCF_029167175.1 Shewanella sp. A32 | reverse complement strand
CAACACCCAATCAGGTGCACAATAGAAAAGGCCAGCTACGGGAGCTGGCCTAAAAACTGTCAACCTATATTAGGACGAGACATCTCTCGGTATTATGCGAAAGAATCACGCAGTGCAACCGTACGATTGAACACCAGATGATCAGCACTGGAATCCTTGCAGTCAGCACAGAAATAGCCTTCCCGCTCAAACTGATAAGCTTTCTCAGCAACAGCATCTACCAAACCTGCTTCCACAAAACCATGACGCACAACCAGTGAATCTGGGTTTAATGCTTCGTCCAAGGTATCAGCGCCAGCCGGATTCGCAGTACTGAACAAACGATCATACAAGCGGAACTCAGCAGGCAGCGCTGTAGCTTTATCCACCCAGTGAATGACGCCCTTAACCTTACGACCGTCGGCAGGATTAGTCCCTTTAGTATCAGCATCATAGCTACAATATACTGTGGTGACATTACCCTGTTCATCTTTATCACAACGTTCAGCTTTTACAATGTATGCGTTACGCAGACGAACTTCCTTACCCAATACCAGACGTTTGTATTGCTTATTGGCTTCCTCGCGGAAATCTTCGGCATCAATATACAGTTCAGCGCTGAAAGGTAACTCACGTTCACCCAGCTCTGGTTTATTTGGATGGACCGGAGAACTGATAATTTCAGTCTGACCTTGCGGGTAATTTTCAATCACCATCCGAATAGGGTTGATCACTGCCATTGCACGTGGAGCATTTTCGTTCAGCTCTTCACGAATACACGCCTCGAGCATACCGATTTCCACCAGGTTATCTTGTTTGGTAATACCAATACGCTCACAGAATTCCCGGATAGACGATGGGGTAAAACCGCGACGTCGCAAACCGGCAATCGTCGGCATCCGCGGATCATCCCAACCGTTAACTAATTTACGCGTTACCAGCTCATTCAGCTTGCGTTTAGACATCACGGTATACTCAAGATTTAACCGTGAAAACTCATACTGACGGGTACGACCTTCATAGTTAAAATCGTCCAGGTGATCCAACACCCAGTCATACAGACGACGGTTATCCTGGAACTCCAGCGTACATAAACTATGCGTAATATGTTCCAACGCATCAGAGATACAATGGGTAAAGTCGTACATTGGATAGATGCACCACTTATCCCCAGTCTGATGGTGATGAGCAAACTTGATGCGATACAGGACCGGATCGCGCATGCACATGAATGGCGATGCCATATCAATTTTGGCACGCAGACTACACTCACCTTCCTTGTAATCACCCGCACGCATTTTCTCAAATAACGCCAAGTTTTCTTCAATTGAGGTGTCGCGGTAGGGACTATTTTTACCCGGCTCCTTAAGCGTACCGCGATATTCGCGCATCTGTTCGCCATTCAGGAAACAGACATACGCTAAGCCTTTTTTGATCAGCTCTACAGCATAACCATGTAGCGCATCAAAATAATCGGATGAATAATGAATATTGCCACTCCACTGGAAGCCGAGCCAGCGCACGTCCTCCTTGATAGAATTGACGTAATCAATATTCTCCTTTTCCGGATTGGTATCATCAAAACGCAGATTACATTGTCCCTGGTAGTCGCGGGCAATACCGAAGTTCAGGCAAATAGATTTTGCATGACCGATATGGAGGAAACCGTTAGGCTCCGGCGGAAACCGGGTATGCACACTGGTGTGCTTGCCACTGGCTAAATCCTCATCAATGATATTGCGAATGAAGTTACTCGGACGTACTTCAGTGTCCAGCTGACTCATGTAATTCCTCTTTGCGAACCTTGCAATCTTTATAAAACGGGCATGATCCTACAGATCATGCCCGCTGACAATGCTTCTAGGATAAAAACTGTAACAACGCCCGTCAACGTTCCTTCAAAAAGAAAAAAGCAGCAAATAGCGCTGCTTTTTCAATCTAATGTCCGGAAATTACTCAGTAATAATTTTTATTCCGGGAATGATTTGCTGAGTCCGTTTGGCTTTACGTTTCAACCACAGATAAAAACTGACCAACGCCGCAGCGAAAAATGCGATCCAGGAACATGATTGCACCGGATGCTGAGGAATGGTTGCAGCTTGGTACACCACGGTTGAAGTGCCATAAGCTAAAGCCAGCGTCCAGCTTGCGGCAAAACTGGCCCAACGCGGTCCAAACTCATTCACTAAGGCTCCCATTGCGGCGACACAAGGTGTGTAAAGCAGGATAAACAACAGGTAAGTAAAGGCAGATAGCTGACCACTAAATCCTGTCTGTAATGCACTAAATGTGGTTTGTTCTACCCCCTGCTCTGCTGCTGCCTCATCGACATTATCAACATGGCCAACGGACAAAGACAGCGGATCACCAAGATTAATCCCTAATAAATTTTGCGGAATGGTGCTCAGTGCCTGTTTAAAGCTATCACTCAGAGGGGTTAATTCACCTTGAGTCTGGGACTGGCTGCTATACAGATTGTTGAGTGTACCGACTACCGCCTCTTTGGCGAAGATGCCCGTAACAATCCCAACGGTTGCCTGCCAGTTATCCGACTGTAATCCCATAGGGGCAAACACCGGCGTGATCTTCTGGCTTGCCACACTTAGTAAAGACTCTTTACTGTCCTGGTGACCAAAGGTGCCATCGGTACTGATAGAGTTAATAAAGTTCAGTACAGTTACGACTAACACGATGGTTTTACCAGCACCCAAAATAAAACTTTTAGTTCGCTTGCCGGTACGGCCTAAGACCATCCGCGGTTTAGGTAATTCATACGTTGGCAGCTCCATCACTACCGCAGTACTGTTGCCCGGTAACAAGGTTTTGCGCAACATCAAACCAGTGCCGATAGCGGCAAAGATCCCGATGACGTAAAGCATAAATACCAAATTCTGTCCGGATTCTGGGAAGAAAGCCGCAGCAAACAATGCATATACAGGTAACCGCGCACCACAGGACATAAACGGGGCCATCATACCTGTGACGATACGCTCACGTTCACTCCCTAAGGTCCGAGTCGCCATGATTGCAGGAACAGAACACCCGAAACCTACAATCATCGGCACAAAGGCTTTACCGGGAAGACCGATACGGCGCATCAGACCATCAACGACAAATGCAGCCCTTGCCATGTAGCCAGAACCTTCCAGTACTGACAATGCCAGGAATAACGCTGCAATTACCGGAATAAAGGTACAAACGGTTTGGATACCTTGACCGACACCACCAGCAAGAATAGTAATCAGCCACTCAGGGGCATGTGCACTCTGTAGCCAGGCACCGAGATGGTCAACAAACAACGCACCGGCAGAGATATCAAAAAAGTCGATAAAAGCACTGCCGATATTGATGGCGAACATGAAGGTGAGGTACATAACCAGCAGAAAGATGGGAACACCCCATATTGGATGCAGCACTATCTGGTCAAGCCGATCGCTAAACGTTGGTTTGTCTTCCGCATGAATTGCTGCTTGATAAAGGGCTTCAACAAAATCGAACCGAGTTGCCGCCGCATGGATCTCAATATCTTTACCATCTCGAGCAAAGGATTCTGCGCATTGTTCAACTTCTTGATTATTAGCGCCATGTTGACAGGCATTACACCCTTTTGCGTTAGCGAGCTTTGCCAATGCACGGCCACGGCTAAGGTTGGGCTCAGCTTCACGTAATGCGGCAACACTGGCTTCAATTTCAGGGCCGTAATCCAATAATAAAGGTGCAGATGACACATGGCCTTCAAAAAACTGCACCACCAGCGCTTTCACTTTTTCGACATCTTTAGCATCGCGAGAGGTCACACCAATCACAGGACAGCCAAGTTTTTTACTCATGGCTGCTGCATCAATGTTGATCCCACGCTTGGTGGCAGCATCGATTTTGTTCAGCACTACAACCATAGGGATACCCAGTTCCCTAAGTTGAACCGTTAAATACAGATGGCGCTCAATATTGGTGGCATCGACCATATTGATAATGCCATCCATTTTCTGAGTGGCGAGAAACTGCTGGGCAATCTGTTCGTCCAAAGAACAGTCGCAGTCGCTTTCTGATGGCAGAATATCGTATATGCCCGGCAGATCTGTCAGGAATACATCAACGCCATGTAGCGTGAAACGGCCGGTTTTTTTCTCAACCGTCACCCCTGCCCAGTTACCAACCTGTTGGTTAGCTCCAGTCAAAGCGTTAAACAGCGTTGACTTACCAGCATTAGGGTTCCCAACAGTGACACAATGAAACTGCTTAATCATCTGCCCTCTCCACTTCAACTATCTGTGCCAGCTCTTGGCGCACACACAATTTACTGCCACGGATTTCGAGTTCAAGACCCGACCCCATCGGTGCGCGACGAATAAGTGAGAAATGCGTATTGGGTGTAATCCCCAGAGACAAAAGCTTGCGTTTAACTGCGGATGGCAGTTCCAAACGCCCGATATCAGAAATTTTTGCGCGATCGCCGGGGTTCAATTCACTTAACTTCATAGCCTCTACCACTTAACTGCTAGCTCTGCACTACCGTGAGGCAACTGCAAGAGTCATTATTAACGCTAACTGTAAACGATAATAATTTTCAATTGTGTCTGTATTATGTGTCAAATCTACGCAGGAATAAACGGTCAAATGAAAATAAACTGCTGTTTGTGGCAACTTTGTGTGCTTGGTCAGAAAATTAGGGAACAGGCTAATTTTTGCGTCACAAAAAGGAGATATACATCAAGGTTTATCACTCAGCGCTGCGGCAGGTATTGTAATGCGGTTTTACAGTGCGCGTCGTCTACAACGCAAAAAAATTGTTGCCCAGATCGCTGCCAGATACTACGGCAAGCATTGCAGCGGCTCTGTCTGTAGGTTTGCTCAAAATGAAAAATGATTCATTTTTAAGATGAATTCCCTATTCATCAGTCTTTTAATAACCACTTTGTAAATTTGTCCAGAAACCTTACTAGTCGTTTATAAATAGTCAGATCTCAATCACATAACCTGGCTAAAATAACTGCGAATTGACTTACATTTGGATAGCCTTATGTATGGAAATCTCACTCCACTCACTGTAGCGACAACTCCAAAACTAATGCCCGTTACAGAGAGAACTATAAACCTTGCAGGGATACATAATGATGAAACGGTTTAATTTCAATGCCGCGAGCAAAGCGCTGTTGGGAGCCGGGCTGTTGTCTTTGGTGCTCGCCGGCTGCGGCGGAAGCGATGGCACAGACGGCCAAGACGGAGCCCCCGGTGAACCCGGATTAACTACGCTCAGCATCGACAACGCTACTACGCTAAAAGCCGATTTTACTGATGCTTCTATTTCCAACGGCAGCGTTAGCGTTACCTTCTCTTTAACTAATGCCAATGGTGTGGCGGTTGTCGGTCTTACCAAGGATTATGATCTACGCTTTGGCATCGCCCAATTAACCCACGTAGTTGACACAAATTCTGATGGCTCCACCGGTTTTGATCACGGTTACCAATGGCAGTCGTACATTAACGTCACCAAAGCGCCTTCTAACGTACCGACTGACGTAGACAACCTCAATCCATCCACTCAAACTCAAGCAACTGTTGAGTCTGTATCAAATTGCGACAATTGCCTGGTGGATAATGGTGATGGTACCTATACCTATACCTACCAAAACAATATCGCTAACGTGACAACGCCAGTCTCAGTGACTTATGACGCCGATGATACTCAACGTGTCACACTGGAACTCAAAACTGACACTCTCGCGGTCAATGCGCATTTTGACTGGCAGCCGTCCAGTGGCATGACCTCTGGTATACAGACCCGCAACGTCGTATCGATTGATGCTTGTTATACCTGTCACCAACCAGACAGTCTGAAAGCTCACGGCGGCCGTCGTCTGGATCTGGCAAACTGTGAAGCTTGCCATACGGCAACTTCCGGTGACCCAGAATCAGGCAATAGCATTGACTTCACTTACATGATCCATGCAATTCACCGCGGTTCCGCTCGCGTTACTTACGATGCGGATGGTAATGAAGTTGCTGACCCATACAAGATCGTTGGTTATGGCGGCAGCGTCGAAGATTTTAGTGAAGTTAACTTCCCGCAGACTCCTGCTGCAGATTGTTCCGTCTGTCACGTACAAGGTACTAATGCACCTAGTGATGCGGCACTGTTTACTGAAGAGAAAAGCAATACTGCGTGTATTGCCTGTCACTCAGAAAAACCTTCAGCCCATCACGACAGCACCGACTGTATGTCCTGCCACAATGCTGAATCTCCATATACCGGTACGGGCAGTGCAGTTAAACGTCATGGCGATGTGCTGAAAGCTTACACATTGGCACAAGAGATGAGTGTAAAAGTGTCCAATATCGGCCTTGATGCCAATGGTAAGCTGACCTTCGGTGTACAGGTACTGGATGCGGATGGTAATGCTGTCGATCAGACTTATATCAACCAAAGCAGTCGTATGGTTGTGGGCTGGGACATCGACAAAGACTTCCCAGCATACAGTGAAGCGTCATATAGCAACCGCCGCGCTAGTTTAAGCGCCGGAACATATGATGCCGCTACCAAGACTTACACTGTGACAATGACCAGTATGAATATGCCAGCAGATGCCAGCGGCAAGACTTTTGAAATTTGGTCTACGCTGCAAGCCTGCTTCAACAACGGCGGTTATGGCGTTGATGATATTCAGTTAACTGATTGCAGTGCAGACAACGTTCGTAAAGTTTATATCAAACAGGACCCGTATCGATTTGTTTGGGGCGATAACGGCGAAGATAGCAGCGTCACTGCGGCTACTCGCCGGACCATTATTGATACCACAAAATGCCAAGGCTGCCATGGTGAAGAGATCCACCACTATGACAACGGCGTGAACTGCCAGACTTGCCACACACCTGACAAACCATTGATCAGCAGTAGTACATACGCTGGTGGCAAAATCCCTTCAAGTTTCATGTTTAAAGCCCATGAACGGGATGGCCATTACCTCAAGTACAGCGGCTTAGGTTCAGGGACAGTACTGAAAACCGACTGTGAAACTTGTCATACTAGCACCGGAATTACCTTGGGCCGAGATCCGGATCGCGCTTGGCGTTATGGCGATACTGCCAATAATGGCGCAGAAATCTGGGTATCCTCCGATGCGGGTGTATGTTTGAGTTGCCATCAGCAATACCTGACCGATGCGGCTAAATCTCATATTGAGACCAATGGTGGGATTCTCGATGGCAGCAGCATCAGCGATGTACAGCAACGTGCGGCAGAAACCTGTAAGACTTGTCACACACCATCACAGCTGATGGAAGCTCATGGCAACTAACTAAGTAAGCGATACCACAAAAAATGAAGGAGGCCTAGTGCCTCCTTCATTTTTTGTAAACAATAAGTTAGATAGTGTATCAAGTTATTTAGTAAAAGCTGTAGTACAAGTTTCATTAGTTAACTATCTCTTTCAAAATAGAAAGATCCAAGTCACACATTAACGCCTGTTTAGAAGCATTTATTGATATTCTGCGTTAGCCTTTCCGTGGGAGATACTTTATCCAGCATGGGGTCAACAAGCTGATTACAACACCAATCTACCGGACAAAAACGGCAGGATGTTGACCGAGTGCTTCCATATTGCAGGGAAAAATAATGATGAACGCAAGTAACTCAAAATTCGCACTACTGCTTGCTGCCGGTGCGTTATCCATGACCTTAACGGGTTGTGGCGGCAGCGATGGAGCAGATGGTGCAGCCGGTTCTGACGGTTCGGCTGGTGGCAGCCCCGCCATGACGATCGATGCTTTAAACTTTACCTTTTATGATGAAACTATCACCGATGGTGTTGCCAGTCTTCGTTTCCAGGTAACCAACCAGGATGATCAAGCTGTGGTCGGGCTGCAAAAAATGCGTTTCTATGCATTGCAGCTGTTACCTCAGGGAGCAACTGGTGTCGGTAACGCCACACAATGGCAGTATATTGTCGATGAAACCTGTGACCTTGCTAGCACTTGTCCAGGTACCTTTGTAGACAAGAAAAACGGTGTATATACCTATACCTTCTCCACTAATTTCGCTGACACCTCTGCTACCAGAACCACTTTTAATGCAGAGCTCGCACAGCGTTTCATGATCCGTGCTTATAACACACCGTTACCTGATGGCACCGCAGTACCTAACTCTAATGCCATTGTTGACTTCACCGTTTCCGGTAACGAGCCCGGTTATTCCCGCAAGATTGTGGCCACGGCTAGCTGTAACAAATGTCACGGAGATGTGAGCACTGCACATCACAGCGGTTCTTATAACGACGTCAACATGTGTGCTAGCTGCCATACACCTAATCGTTTGAGTAACTCTGATGATCAGTTCAGCATGTTGATCCATGCTAAACATTTTACCGTCGATGCTGATGGTGTACCGCAACCGGTATATGAAAGCGAAGCACTTAAAACCTGTAGCACATGTCACAACGATCAGGGGGATTTAACTCCTGATTGGGGTAACTGGTCTAAGGTACCAACCGCTCAGGCCTGTGGTAGCTGCCATAGCGATATCGATTTTGCTACTGGCCAAGGTCACAGCCAGCAGTCTGACAACTCTAACTGTGTGGCTTGTCACAACAGCGAATGGACTGAAGAAGTTCACTCCACAGACTATCAAAACAAAGAAGCAGTGATCGCTAAACGCGGTATGACAGCTACCCTGGTTGCTAATGATGATGACAGCGCCACACTGACCGTTACGTTGATTGATGCTAATGGCAATACTTTGGACGCCAGTTCTGAACTGAGCAAAATTAAGCGCCTGGAAACTATCACCAACGTTGGCCCTGAATTCCCAATTATGGGTTACAACGTTAGCCCCGGTTCAGGTGTGGCCCATGTCACTAAAGACCTGATTACCGACAATACCTTGCAGAGTGATGTCAGTATTGTCGATGGCAAACTGGTTTACACTACACCAGCCTTACCCTTTGGTAGCGGTGATACAGACACAGCATTTACTTTCATCGGTCTGGAAATGTGTACTAGCGGTGCAGATCTAATTGCTTGTACCAGTGACAGTGATACTACCAGTATGAAAGCACAGCTGGCCTTTGGGACTAAGTCTGGCGATGCACCAACCTATCGTCATACTGACTCTGTTAGTTTTGCCGCTTGTCAGAAATGTCACGGAGATAGCTTCCAACTGCATAAAGGCCATCACACTGGGTTCGTGCTGAGTGATCAGTTGGGTCGTGAAGTGAATGGTGAAATGACTGTTGGTCTTGACGGTTGTGTTGCCTGCCATACTCCAGATGGCACATACGCCAGTGGTGCCAACAAAGGCGCATTTGAAATGAAACTCCACGTAGTTCACAACGAAGTGGGCGTTATCACTGAGTGTACTCAGTGTCATACTAGCTTCAATCTGGATTCATTTAAAAACAAAGGCGCACTGGCAACTGCTGCTGGTGAATACACCACACCGATCACAGCCGTTTGTACTTCCTGTCACGCACTGGGATCTGATGGTTTGCATTCTCAAGAAACACTTGAAAGTTATGGTGCGGTAGTCAACGGTGATTACACCGCTGCCAACCAAGCCGCGCAGTCAGAAACTTGTTTCTACTGCCACAAACCAACAGCTGCAGACCACACAGTGGTGAATATGTAATTTGCCCGAACCGCAGGGAGGAAACACCTCCCTGCTTTCTCCGAAGTTTGGACAAATCAAGGATGCCAAATGATGAATACAAACCAAAAAATACAAGCAATGCTGAATACTACGTTAGTGGCTGCAGTATTGTCTTTAGGGCTAGCCCATACTGCGCATGCCGCACCGTGGGATAAAAAAATGACTCCTGCGCAGGTAGAAGCTGCCCTCGATAAAAAATTTGAAGAAGGTAAATACTCACCTAAAGGTGCTGATACCTGTTTAATGTGTCACCGCAGAACCGGCAATGTCATGGAAATTTTTAAAGGGGTCCATGGCGCCATAGATTCCAGTAAAAGTCCGATGGCGGGATTACAATGTGAAGCTTGTCATGGTCCTCAAGGTAAACACAAAGGCGCTAATGAGCCGATGATTACCTTTGGTAAAGGGTCAACGCTGTCACCACAGAAGCAGAACTCAGTATGCCTTAGCTGTCATACAGATGATAAACGCATGAACTGGGAAGGCAGTCACCATGACAATGCTGATGTAGCTTGTGCTTCTTGCCACACTATCCATGCGGCTCAAGATCCTGTTCTGTCGAAAGCTACAGAAGTAGAAGTTTGTACCAGCTGCCATACCAAAGAAAAAGCGGATATGAACAAGCGTTCTGCACACCCGCTGAAATGGAATCAGATGACCTGTACCGATTGCCATAATCCTCACGGTACCAGTACCGAAGCGGATTTGGTAAAACCAACGATCAACGAAACCTGCTACAGCTGTCATGCCGAGAAACGTGGTCCAAAATTATGGGAGCATGCCCCTGTCACTGAAAACTGCGACAGTTGCCATAACCCACATGGCTCAGCTAATGAAGCCATGTTAAAAGCTCGGGCACCAATGCTGTGTCAACAATGTCATGCCAGTGACGGCCATACCAGCAATGCCTATCTGGGTAATACCGGATTAGGATCAACTGTGAATGGTAGCGCCTTTACCGGTGGTAGAAGCTGCCTGAACTGCCACAGTCAGGTACATGGTTCTAATAATCCATCCGGCAAATTGCTGCAGCGTTAAGGGAGCAGGAAGATGAAATTTAAATTTAATTTGATCACTATTGCTTTACTGGCCAACGCTAGTGCAGCAATGGCAGCAGATGGTTATGGCATCGCAGATGCCAACACTGCCCATCTCAATACAAAAAACTGGAAGTGCAGTGCCTGTAAGATTGAAACAGGCGCAACTGGAAGCGTTAGTGTCGGAGCCGGATACAATAACGGTGATGATATCCACTCAGCTAACGCGCTGGCCGCAGAAAATAAAATTGTTGGCAAAGTCGACGCAGATGTGACTTATCGTGGAAAAGATGGTTACAAAGCTGAAATTAAAGCCACTAATCTGGGCATGGAGAACGGCCGCGCTGAAGTGAGCTCAGGTAAGATTGGTAAGTACAAGGTTACTGCCAATTACCGTCAGATTGCCACGTACGGTAGCGAAACCGGAATGACACCGTATTCCGGTATTGGCTCAAGTTATCTGTCTCTTCCAGATAGTTGGATAACCGCAGGTTCCAGTGACAGCATGACCGGGTTACAATCAAGCCTGACTACATTCGAACAATCACTTAAGCGTAAACGCTATGGTATTGGCTTGGAGTACCGGGCAGATCAGCTCTGGAGTACATTTGTCAATTACCAGCGTGAAGATAAAACTGGTGTAAAAACGACTTCCGGTACCATCTATAATCAATCCACCATGTTGCCAGAGCCTGTCGACTACAGCACCGACACTGTCGCTGCGGGTGTCAAACTCAACGGTGAGCACTGGTTTACTGAGCTGTCTTATAACGGTTCATTCTTCCGCAATGATAATGAGAGCCTTGGTTTTGATAGCGCCTTCACTACCTTGGATGGGTCAACTTCTGGCTATAAATCACTAGATCCTGACAATGATGCCCACACGGTATCACTGAGTGGTCAGTACCATGGTGGTGGCAGTATGGTTAGTGGCCGGCTGATGATTGGCCGTATGTCACAAGATTCAGACTTTGTAACTTCCGGCTACAGCTACGCCTTACCAGAAAGTAATCTGGATGCAGAAGTCGATATCACCGATATGGATATTCGCGCGGTGCATAAGATCAGTAATGATCTGCGGATATCCGGCAGCTATGACTATTACGACCGTGATAATCAGACCGATGTTTACGAGTGGACCCAGATCAGTGTCAACAACGTTACCGGCAATGCCGTGTACAACACGCCTTACGACTCTACTAAACAGAGAGGTAAGCTGACAGCGGACTATCGCATTATCAGTGGTGTGAAACTGACCGGTGGCTATGATTACGATCGTACCGAACGTAACTACTCAGACCGTGAAATCAATGACGAAAATACAGTGTGGGCCCGCCTCGGGGTCAGTACTTTTGAGCACTGGAATATGTCAGTAAAAGGTAGTTGGGGCAAACGCGATGGTTCTAATTATGATGCCTCGCAATGGACCTCTTCTGAATCCAATGCCCTGTTGCGCAAATACTATCTGGCAAATCGCTATCGTAAGATGGTGGAAGCCCACGTGACTCATACACCACTGGAAAATCTTACCATTGACGTAGGTGGTCGATATGCACTGGATGACTACAGCGATACTGAAATCGGTCTGACACAATCACGTGACATGAATTACGATGCCAATATCAACTACCAGTTGCTTAAAGATCTGAACTTAAACCTGTTCTACAGTTATGAGAATATCAAGAATGAACAGGCTGGTAGTTCTACCTACAGCACACCTAATTGGTTCGCTAACACCGAAGACAAAGTGGATGTAGCGGGTGCGGGAGTATACTACGACAACTTGTTGGAGAAAAAACTGCGCCTGGGACTGGATTACACTTACTCAAAATCTAGCTCTACCACTAAAGTACGTCAGGGTGTAACCGGTGATTATGGTGATTACTATTCCAAGGAACATGATATCAATGCTTATGCTCAATATCAGGCCACAGAAAAAGTAGCACTTCGTCTGGATTACAAAATGATCAAGTATTTGGACAACGACGATGCCAATGATCTGGCCGTCGATAGTATCTGGAACGTACTCAGTTTTGGTGATACCAGCCACGATTACACCGCGCATTTAGTGATGCTAAGTGTCAACTACAAGCTCTGATATAAAAAAACGATTAGAAAGCCCGCATGTCGCGGGCTTTTTTCTTGCCAGAATAATCCATTAGTCTAATTTAAGCTGTTGAATCACAAAGATTCTATATTTCTCTTGCCAGCTGTGAAAACCTAACATAGAATCGCATTACATTTATTTAACATACAGATGTTATACTCGTTAAATAAGCATGAATTCCGGTTGTCAAACCGTCACAATTTTACCTTGTGATACTCAGGCGGAGGGACCCGCCCAATTTTTTACAAGGAATGTGACTCTCGGTGCACACAAGCCTTGCAACTAGCGCCGGTTTACGACAAGGTATGTCGGATTATTTATAACAAGCCCCATACGGTATGAACTCCAGTTCCTTTCTTCTTCGCATACGCATAGTTTTTGCAACCATTTTACTCACCAGTTCCCTGCCCGCTTTTGCTGATCAAACTAATGGCGTACTCGCCAGTGTCTTTGTGATCCTGGGGTTAGGTGGCTTCACCCTTGTGAATTTAGCGTTGCAGTTACTATTTTATTTTAACGGTCAGTACAACAGTCGCCGGTTTGTCATTACCCATACCTCGCTTTCGTTACTGATGCCATTAATTGCCGCTGCGATGGTCTTGGCGGATAACAGTTCTACCGCATATCTCACCCTAAATTTGGGGCTGATTATTATTGCAGCCGCCTTGGCATTATTGCCGCTTCAACTAAAAAACTCTCCCCGCAGAAGCGGTCCGCATGCGGGTTGGATAATGTTAGCTGCCGCCGCAGTACTGTCTTTATTATCCCTGTTAGCCTGGCCGTTATCTGTCATTGCAGCAATTCTCGCTTGGTTTACCGTCAATCGCCAACCCCAGGAAAACCGGTTGTTCAAAAGCTGCCGCTGGTTGTTAATATTACTACCTGCAGGCTGGTGTGTTTATAAGTTGTATTACATTTGGCAACTCTTACTGGGAAGTTAGTCTAGTGCTAATGAAATTTCCGTCAGACAGTCTGTTACAACAGGTAAGAGCCTGTAGTTTATGCCGGGAATTTTTGCCATTACCGCCCAAGCCCATATTACAGGCTGCCACCCCCGCTAAAATCTTGATTGCCGGACAGGCTCCCGGTCGGGTAACTCACGAGCGTGGGCTGCCTTTTGATGATGTCAGTGGGGACAGGCTTCGGCTATGGCTAGGGGTCAGTCGAGAACAGTTTTATGATCCACAACTGTTCGCACTCGTCCCCATGGGATTTTGTTATCCCGGTACTCAGGAAAAACAGGGGCGTCGCCAAGGCGATCTGCCGCCGAGGCCCGAATGTGCCCGCCAATGGCGACAGCAACTATTGAATGCCTTACCTAATATTCAATTGACTTTACTATTGGGAAAATATGCCATGGCGTGGCACTTAGCAGGCACCGAATTTGCCAAAGCCAATCTGGCTCAGGCGGTTGCCGCTTGGGAGTCACTCTGGCCCAAATTATTGGTGCTGCCACACCCCAGTCCACGTAATCGACTGTGGTTAAAGCAACATCCACTCTTTGAACAGACATTGTTGCCCTTATTGCAGCAGCGTATCGCTGAGCTGATAAACGGATAACCATCATGTACTTTCTCGACGCTGCCACCGCCCAACAGATTGTCGATCGCACCATGCGCATTATCGACCACAACATTAATGTCATGAATAGTCAGGGAGTTATTCTCGGTTCCGGCGACAGCAGTCGTATCAATACTATTCATGAAGGGGCGCTGCTAGCCATCAGCCAAAACCGCACTGTAACGATTGATCAAGGCAGTGTTCAGAGTTTGCATGGTGTGAAGCCCGGAATTAATCTGCCGTTGCATTATCATGGGCAGATCATCGGCGTGGTGGGTATTACGGGTGCCCCAGAGCAATTAGCCCAGTATGGCGAATTGCTAAAAATGACGGCTGAAATGATGGTGGAGCAGGCAAACTCCATGGAAGTGGAACAATGGCGGAAGCGACAACGGGAAGAATTCATTCTGCAGTTGATACGCCATGAAGGAACCTATCCAGAAGAGATGCAAACCTGGGCCAAGCAATTGCAGATTGATCTCAGTCTACCGCGAGTCGCCGCAGTTATTGAATTACCGTCACAGGAACAACAGCATACGAGTCTACGAGACATTCAATTGCTCCTGGAATATCCACAGCGTAACAACTTAGTCGCGCTGACAGCGATGGATCAACTGGTCATCCTCAAACCAGCATTTCTTGATGGTTGCAGCTGGGATCCCTCACTCGAAGATATTCGAATTGAAAAACTATTGGCACGCTTACCCACAGATACCAAAGGCCGACTGAAGATTGCATTGGGGCATTATTTTCCGGGTGCAGGCGGTATCGTGAAATCTTACCGCACCGCCTGTGAAACCTTAGCGCTAGGAAAGAAACGCGCGCCAGAGCAGACAAAATACCTGTATCAGGATCATGTGTTATCGGTATTACTGTCAGGACTTGGGGACGATTGGCGCGGTCAGGAACTTGCAGCCCCATTTCAATTGTTGCAAAAACGCGATCGCCGCGGCGTTCTGACCAAAACCCTGCAGGTATATCTGCAACATTTTGGTGATCAGCAACGTTGTGCTGATGCTTTATATATTCACCGCAATACACTGCGTTATCGGCTGGAAAAAATCACCCAAATCACCGGAATTGATCTGAACTCGCTGGATGGCTTACTACAGCTTTATCTTGGTGAAGTGCTGGAACGACTGCGCTCCTAGACTTTTTGTGCAAACCTCCAAAAAATTGTGATATCCAATCGCAATTTCCGTGATCATCCCCAAAGCCATTCCAGCCCTCCCTCCCGCATAATGGCAGAGTCCTTGTACCTATTAGATACGGGATATAAACGCCTATTGATACACCCAAATAACAAAAAATTAAGGGACCATCATGAACCTGGTATTGATATTACTGGGAGTGATCATTTTTATCGTGATCGCCACATCCAAACTTAAGCTTCATCCGTTTCTCACGCTGTTGCTGGCAACGTTTATCGCTGCACTCTGCTTCGGCTTACCGCTCAAGGATATTGCGAAAACCGTCAGTACCGGTTTCGGTGGTATTCTGGGTTATATCGGTCTAGTGATTGTATTGGGGACAATCATCGGAACTATTCTGGAAAAAAGCGGTGCTGCTATCACCATGGCAGACTCAGTAGTTAAATTACTGGGTAACCGTTTCCCCACACTTACCATGTCCATCATTGGTTATATTGTGTCAATTCCGGTGTTCTGCGACTCCGGCTTTGTCATTTTGAACAGTCTGAAACAATCCATGGCTAGTCGTATGAAAGTTTCCAGTGTTGCCATGAGTGTGGCGCTGGCAACAGGTCTGTATGCGACTCATACATTTGTACCACCTACACCGGGTCCTATTGCAGCAGCTGGTAACCTCGGCTTAGAAGATAGCTTAGGCTTAGTGATTGGGGTTGGTCTGGTCGTCGCTATCATTGCTGCGGCAGCCGGCTTATTGTGGGCCAATCGCTTTATGAAGGATGTGCCAGAAGGCGAAGGTGCTGATGAACTAGTACATCAGGCAGAAGAGTTCGAAAAGGTTAAAGCATCATACGGTAAACTGCCGGGCGCAATGGCCTCTTTCGCGCCAATCTTTGTTCCGATTCTGCTGATCTGTATTGGTTCTATCGCTAACTTCCCGTCAAAACCACTCGGCACAGGCAATCTGTTTGCATTACTGCATTTCGCAGGTCAACCGCTGATTGCGTTGATGGTAGGATTATTGTTGTCATTACTGTTACTGAAACCAGAAAAGCGCATGCATGAATTTTCTCAGCGCATTTCTGAAGGCTTAACCAGCGCTGCGCCCATTTTGCTGATCACCGGTGCCGGTGGTGCATTTGGGGCAGTGATCAAGGCCACCCCCATTGGTGATTACCTGGGAACTACCCTGTCTGCACTGGGGATTGGTATCTTTATGCCATTCATCGTTGCAGCAGCACTTAAATCCGCCCAAGGTTCCTCAACTGTAGCGTTAGTAACGACCTCTGCCATGGTAGCACCTATGCTTGAGTCAATAGGTTTAGGTTCTGAAATGGGCCATGTGTTGACCGTAATGGCTATCGGTGCCGGTGCAATGACAGTATCTCATGCAAATGACAGTTTCTTCTGGGTGGTTACCCAGTTCAGCCGCATGAGTGTGTCACAAGCCTATAAAGCTCAAACCATGGC
This sequence comes from Shewanella sp. A32, assembly GCF_029167175.1. Taxonomy (NCBI): domain Bacteria; kingdom Pseudomonadati; phylum Pseudomonadota; class Gammaproteobacteria; order Alteromonadales; family Shewanellaceae; genus Shewanella; species Shewanella sp. A32. The sequence continues at coordinate 148,012 of NZ_JARFTS010000008.1, read as the reverse complement.
AACGTTAGTTCAAGGTATAGTGACCATTATCTTTGTATGGTTGCTGAGTTTGGTATTGTTGTAATATTCCGTGTTGCTGCCGTCCCATTGGGCGGCAGCCTGCTGTAACAGGATCAATCAATGAAAATAGTCATCGCGCCGGATTCATTTAAAGAAAGTCTGAGTGCTATGGAAGTTGCGGCTGAGATAGAAGCAGCCTTTAAGCTTCACTTACCCCATGCTGAATATCTGAAAGTCCCGGTTGCCGATGGTGGCGAAGGTACTGTGCAATCAATGGTAGATGCCACTAATGGCAGCATCATTGAGATACAGGTGACTGGTCCGTTAGGAAATAAAGTCAGTGCCCACTACGGTATTCTTGGTCAAACCGCAGATGCACCGCTAACTGCGGTGATTGAAATGGCGGCAGCCTCAGGTCTGCACCATGTCAAAATGGCCGACCGCAATCCACTGTTCACGACGACTTATGGCACCGGTGAACTGATTAATGACGCATTGTCTCGCGGTATTCGTCATATCATTCTGGGGCTAGGCGGTAGTGCAACCAATGACGGTGGAGCAGGCATGGCACAGGCGCTTGGTGTCAGATTATTGGATCAGGCTGGTGAAGAATTGCCGGTTGGCGGTGGCGCATTGTCACAGCTGGCAAGTGTCGACCTGTCACAACTGCAACCGCTGTTGTCAGAATGTACGGTGGAAGTTGCCTGCGATGTTGATAATCCGCTCTGTGGTGAACGCGGCGCGTCAGCGGTATTTGGACCACAGAAAGGCGCGACACCCGAAATGGTACAACTGCTGGATAAGGCACTTGGGCATTATGCAGATGTGCTTGCTCGTAGCGGTTTTGCCGACCTACGTGAACAACCAGGGGCAGGAGCTGCTGGCGGTATGGGCCTCGGAGTGATGGCTTTTCTGGGGGGCAAATTGCGCCCTGGCATTGATATTGTCATGGAAGCTGTGGGACTGGCAGAAAAGCTCATTGGTGCACATCTGGTCATTACCGGTGAAGGGCGTATTGACGGTCAGACTATCTATGGCAAAACCCCAATGGGCGTTTTGCGACTGGCCAAAGCTCAGCAGATCCCAGTGATCGGTATTGCTGGATGTCTTGGTGATGGAGCAGAAAAAGTTCTGGAAAAAGGAATGGACGCCATTTTTGATGTGATCCCGGCGGCCACTGATATCGAACATGCATTGCAGCATGCCCGCCCCAACCTGCACAGAGCCGCCCGAAATATTGCCGCCATGTGGGCATTAGGACAACAAAGTAAAGCTTGATTGTACCTGTCCACTGTCGATGACCTGGAACGTGCTCCGTGCGGTTCCGGGTCATTATCTTCAGCCACGTGATCCAACTCCCACTCTTCAGAACTTGTCGCCATAAACGGCTTGCAGTAAAGTGAGCACCCCAACCAATTTCGCCGAGCCTTAGGCTGGCGTTTGTAAGCTGAGTTCCAAACCATACATGACTGAAAAGCCACGCAAAGCAACTGCCTCCACGCAGAGCATGATGCGCATCTTCACTGTGCCAGAAGCGCCTGAGTCTACCCTCAGCAAAATCGAACATGCATTGTCTGAAGATCTGGCTGGCTTTTTGACGCAGAGCATCGTTGCGCTGGAAAAGCCATTGGGTGAGATTGAAAAGGATTTTCAGGCTTACGACATTCCCATGGAACCGACATTTGTCTCTGATTACACTGAAGAGATGATGCAAAATTTGGTAGCGCACTCAGTGCACACCGCGGCACCGAGTTTTATCGGTCATATGACCTCCGCCATGCCCTATTTTGTGTTGCCACTGTCAAAAGTCATGGTGGGGTTGAACCAGAACTTGGTCAAAATCGAAACCTCAAAAGCGTTTACACCATTGGAACGCCAGGTTCTTGGCATGATGCATCATCTGGTATTCGGAAATGAAGCCTCGTTTTATGACCGCTGGATGCACAGTGCGGACCATTCGCTGGGCGCGTTCTGTTCCGGTGGTACCATTGCCAATATCACGGCATTGTGGATTGCCCGAAATCAGTTGTTAAAAGCCGATGGTGATTTTCCTGGTGTCACCAGTGCCGGATTGATGGCAGCACTACGTCATTATGGCTGGCAGGATTTGGCCATTCTGGTCTCTGAGCGTGGTCACTATTCCTTGGGGAAAGCGGCCGATCTGTTGGGGATTGGGCGGCAAAATATTGTATCGATCCCTACTGATGCCAATAACAAGGTTGATGTTGCGAAGATGCGCGCCGAAGCGGAACGCTTGACGGCTGCCGGCATTCGCGTGATGGCTATTGTAGGTGTTGCTGGCACCACTGAAACCGGTAATATCGACCCACTCCCCCAACTGGCCGATCTAGCAGCGGAATTCCAATGCCACTTTCACGTCGATGGCGCTTGGGGGGGAGCCAGCTTGATGTCATCGAAGTATCGTTATCTATTAGACGGTATTGAACGCGCCGACTCAGTCACGATTGATGCACATAAACAGTTGTATGTACCAATGGGAGCCGGCATGGTGTTATTCCGTGACCCAAAACTGGCACGGGCGATCGTACATCATGCCGAATATATTCTGCGGCGAGGCTCAAAGGATTTAGGATCACAAACACTAGAAGGTTCTCGTCCCGGGATGGCGATGCTGGTGCATGCGTGTCTGAATATTATCGGACATCATGGTTACGAAATTCTTATCAACAATTCACTGGAAAAAGCCCGCTTTTTTGCCGGACTCATCAAAGCAGATCCAGATTTTGAACTGATCAGTGAACCCGAGTTATGTTTGCTCACCTATCGCTATGTGCCACAGCAAGTGCAGCAAGCACTCAGCGCAGCAATCGCGGCCAACGATTGGGAAAAGGTTAATTGTATCAACGGGCTACTGAACGAACTCACGCAGGTTGTACAAAAAACTCAACGCGAACAGGGGATTTCCTTTGTTTCAAGAACGCGTTTGCAACCTGCACGTTATCAGCGACAAACCGTCACCGTATTTCGTGTCGTGCTGGCGAATCCATTAACCACCGAACAAATTCTCAAAGATGTGTTGGCAGAGGAACAATTACTCGCCAGCCAACAACATGGACTACTGATGAAGTTACAGGCCGCCTGTGAATAATCGGATAGGTACGGGCATGGTTTGATAAGCACAAAGCTAAAAAAGTTGAGTACGACATGAGATTGTCGTCCAATTCTGTGGTTATCGTCTTTACCGAAATGGCCTAAATTTCTGATAGATAACCATTGCCAAACGGCACATAATTGCACTGTTACACAGACGCAAAAATTCGCCCATTCTTTGAATGAGCCTAGTGCTAAGAGGTGAATCGCTATGCAATGTAATGTGGGAACAACTGATAAAGTCATTAGGGCCATTATTGGCCTCGCTATTATGGCCGCTGGCTATTATTACCAGTCTTGGTGGGGCATTATCGGCATTATACCGCTGCTTACCGCCGTCTTTGGCTGGTGTCCGCTATACGTGCCATTGGGCATTTCAAGCTGCAAGAAATAATGGCTTATCAGATTAAAACGCCGACATTGAACGTCGGCGTTTTTCATTTCAACTGTATGTTATTGCGGCAAAGAAGCCTGATGCTGTTTTATTAAGACATCCATCCGCAGATTACCTCTTGATTCAGCCGCCTCAAGATTGTCCTGTGGTAACAATGGCTCCACCAACTGGTAATAACATTTAATTTTGGGTTCGGTGCCGGATGGACGGACCACTACCCTACCACCATTCTCCAAATGATAAATCAGCACATCACTAGCAGGGAGATTAATCACCTCCACATGCCCGTCAGCAAAAACTTGCTGATGGGTCTTCAAATCAGCCACAGATAACACTTTCATACCGGCGATCGTTTGCGGCGGATTCTGGCGCAACCCACCGCCAATATCAGGAGTATCAGGCTTAAGTGCAATACTCACTTGCCGATTGAGATAGATTCCGTGTTCACGATAAATCGCTTCCAGTTGCTGCCACAGACTCTTACCTGCTGCAATAACTTCTGCCGTCATCTGCACAAAGGCCAACAAGGCTGATAATCCATCTTTATCCCATACCAAATTGCCAACCGTGTAACCCAGAGCCTCTTCATAAGCGAACAGGAATTGTTGCTTATCGCTCTGCTGTTTCATTCCCACATTGGCTAACCACTTAAATCCGGTAAGGGTGGTATAACATTCACCACCAGCAGCCTTGGCAATTTGCGAAAGTAACGCAGAAGACACAATAGTGGTGCCCACCAACCGTTGGTGCGCTGGTGCCTTCTGTAATAAATAATGGCCTAACAACGCGCCAACTTGATCCCCTGATAACATCTGATAATTATCACCACGACGCACAGCCACGGCGAAACGGTCAGCGTCTGGATCGTTGGCACAAGCGAGTAACGCTTGATACTTGCTTGCTTCTGCGATCACCAGATCCATTGCACCGGCTTCTTCTGGATTAGGAAAATTGACGGTTGGGAAGTGCCCATCAGGTTGTTCCTGTGCAGCGACTGAATACACCCGCGTGAAGCCCGCATCAGCCAATAGCACCTTGGCCATTTCAGCGCCCACACCGTGCATCGCAGTATAAGCAATACCCATATCTTTCTTGCGAGTGCTTGCTTGTAACAATGGCATCGCGCCAACAGCCTTACGATAACTCAGATAAAACGCATCCCCCAGCCATTGCAGCAGCCCTTCTTCTTCAGCATCAACCAATGATTTCACGGGCACTTTGTGAATGGCGGCATCGGTGATACAAGCAGCGATACCCGCGTCGTGCGGCGGAATAATCTGAGCACCATTGCCCCAATACACTTTAAAGCCGTTATATTGCGGCGGGTTGTGACTGGCAGTGACCACCACGCCAGCCGCAGCACCAAAATGTTTAACGCCATAAGCCACCAGAGGTGTTGGACAAACACGGCGGGTAATTCGCACGGTAATTCCCTGAGCAGTCAGCACTGCGGCAGTATCTGTGGCAAATCGCGCCGAATCCAACCGACCATCATAACCAATGATAACTCCGCGACTCTTGGCATCCGGGAGCTGCTGTAGCAAATACTGCCCCAGACCGGCAGCAGTCTGTCGGATCACTAATTGATTCATCCGAGTGGGACCAGCACCAACTTCGCCCCGAAGTCCTGCGGTACCAAAGGCTAAGCGTCCAGCAAAGCGCTTAACCAATTCTTGGTCATCGCGTTGCTGCATTAACTGTTGCAATTCTTCACGCGTCTGGGGATCAGGATCCATTTCCAGCCAGGCATTAAGTTGCATTGCCAATCGACTATCCATTTTCATCCTCTATTTTGGCAACTGAATGGCATTCACCATAGGCAAATTGCCCTTGCTTCTCAAGTCACATTGCCATCATTGGCGAGTTTCTCACCGTCCCAAAAAGAAGCCACCATAAATGGTGGCGGCTAATGTTTTTACGTTGTTTATTGCGCTCAGTGGTGTAACACAAACCAACATTAAGCGATCAAATTAAACCTTCGGCTTTCATGGCACGTTGTACCGCTGGTCGCTCAGCAACTTTGCCACACAATGCCTGCAATGTTGGCCATGGGCTTAAATCAAAGTTCACCAACCGCGCCCACCCCAACACGGTAAACAGGTAAGCATCTGCCGCGGTGTAACTATCACCGGTCAAATAGGGCTTGCCGGCCAATTCAGCGGCAATCCAGTTCAGGCGACGAGTTAACAATGTTTGAGCGGCTGCACGGGCGTCGTCACTCGCGTTAGGATTAAATAAAGAACCCATCGGTTTATGGATTTCGGTGGAGATATATACGAGTAAACTCAACAGTTGGTAACGTGCCTCACCGGCGGCGGGTATAAGTCCGGCCTCAGGTTTCAAATCAGACAGATATTGTGCCAGCACAGAAACCTCTGTCAGTACATGACCATTATCCAGAACTAACGCGGGGACATATCCCTTGCTGTTTATTGCAGAAAAGTCTGCGCCGCTTTTGGTGGTTTTAGTTTTTAGGTCCACCTGTTCCAGCTCGAATGCCAGTCCCAGTTCTTCGAGCAAAATATGCGGTACCAATGAGCAAGCGCCCGGAGTGAAATACAGTTTCATAAAGAGCAATCATCCTTTGTAAGTTAACTGGGTGATATACACCGCGGAGAAGAAACACCAGTCTACTGTTACATTTGTGGCAGACAAGTACTTACTGTGGAGTAAGTATCTGCCTGCGAATAACATTCATCCCATTTAAGCCGTAGCTAATTGCGGACGTTTTGCATAACGATTGGCTAGGATCGCACAGTAAAAAATCTGCAACGGGTGGTACAACATAATCGGCAGCAGTAGCATGCCAAGGCGCGGATCCGCACCAAAAATCACTTTCGCCATGGGGACTCCTGCCGCCAGCGTTTTTTTAGTTCCGCAAAATAGTGCTGCGATCTCATCTTCTACCGGGAAGCCTAAACCTCGGGTCAGTCGCTGTAACAAGTACACCACCAGCAATAGGATAATCACACACAACGCGATTGCAGTCGCCAACATTGGCACCGAGAAATCGTGCCAAATCCCTTGCGTGACCGAATCACAAAAAGCGTTATAGATAATCAGCAAAATCACCAATTTATCAACTTTGCCAGTCAATGACTTATGCCGTTGTACCCAGCCGAGCAGTGTCGGACGCAGTAACTGCCCGGCAATCATCGGTAACAACAACATTTCGGCGATGCTGACAATCGTATGTGTCAGATCCAGAGCACCACCGGCAACCCCCATAAACCATCCCACCAGCAACGGCGTGATAAAAATGCCGATGATATTGGAAAGCGAAGCATTAAATATGGCTCCTGGCACATTACCGTGCGCCACACTAGTCATGGCAACTGATGAAGAGATAGTGCTAGGCAACACTAGCAAATAACAAAATCCCAGGGCCAAGGCCGCAGGCAATAACAGATTGAACAACCAAGCAAAACAAAGCCATAACAGCGGATATAACACAAAGGTGGTGCTTTGGGTCAGCAGGTGCAAACGCCAGTTGCCTAGTCCGGCGCGGATCGCCGCAGGCGACAAACCAACCCCGTGTAAAAAAAAGATAATCCCGATACCAATACCGGTAATTTTATCCAGATGCATCACGCCACCAGAATGGCCAGGCCCGGGAAACAATGCGGCCAAAGCGATAGCCAATACCATGCCTAACAGGAACCACTCTTTTTTCAAGGTTTTTACTAACGATGTATACAGTGCCATTTTCTCTTCCATTAATACGGTGCGTATATTTACACATTGGCAATGTGCCGATAATTGCCCTAGAGTAATCCTCAGGAATTTTCCGACTAACGGCAAAAACCAAAAAAATGTCGAAAATAAGACAAAAGCGATTGATCCCGTCATTGACTGCCCTACCGCGACCGGTTTATGCGCGGGCAGAATCCTGGAGCGAAAATGGTAGCCAGACAGATTGGCATTGCCATCCTTGGGGTCAGCTGTCTTACGCATTGTCGGGTATCTTAATCGTCAACACCCGCCGTGGCCGCTATGTAGCGCCACCGCAATATGCCATCTGGTTGCCGCCCCAAGAACAACATGAAGTGGTATCTGGTGGTGCCGCAGTGATGCGCAGTCTATATGTGGATTCGTCGCAACTACTCCACCCCCGTTGGCAACAGCCTTTGGTATGCGAAATTACACCACTGATGCGAGAACTGATTATCCGGTTCAGCGCTAATCCAGCAGAATATCTGGCAGATACCCCCGCTGCACGTCTGGCTCAAGTGCTGCTGGATCAACTGGCTGAGCTGCCATCCGCGCCACTGCAACTACCCATGCCACAAGATCGACGACTCCAGCGCTTATGCCAGCAATTACAGCAAACAGATGACAATGTACCGCTGGCACAACTTGCCCTGTCACAGGGATTAAGTGACCGCAGTATCAGCCGGTTATTTAAAGAAGAAACCGGCATGACCTTCCGCCAGTGGCGCCGCTCATTACGCTTATTCAAAGGGCTGGAAGCTCTGCGTGATGGCACATCAGTCACCACGGTCGCCCTCGATTGCGGCTATGATTCAGTCTCAGCCTTTGTGGCCGCTTTTCGCGAACAATTTGGCAAAACACCAGGACAATATTTCAAAACCTGAAGCGTCTCAACGCACTAATGGTGACCGAGCGCGCCAATTTTTGCGCCAGCACTCTTTTCGCGTTGAATCTTATGTGCTTCTATAACCGCATCACTGTTAACGGACCAACGAAATGAAAGATGAAACGATTGCCATCCACTATGGCTACCAGACTGACCCCACCACCAAATCTGTTGCCGTGCCGATTTTTCAAACGGTAGCGTATGAATTTGATAACGCCCAGCATGGTGCTGATCTGTTCAATCTGGCAGTTCCCGGCAATATCTACACACGATTGATGAATCCAACAAACGACGTGCTGGAAAAACGTCTGGCGGCACTCGAAGGGGGTGTCGGTGCCCTGGTCGTCAGTGCCGGTGCCGCGGCAATTAACTACGCCATCCTCACATTGGCACAGGCAGGCGATAACATCGTCTCTACGCCGCAACTATATGGTGGTACCTATACGTTATTTGCCCACATGCTGCCGAGCCTTGGCATTCAGGTGAAATTTGCCAAAGATGATAAGCCAGAAAGTCTCGCGGCACTGATCGACGATAAAACGAAAGCGGTCTATTGCGAATCTATCGGCAATCCGGCAGGAAATATTGCCGATCTGGAAAACATCGCCAAATTGGCCCACGCGCAAGGCGTACCGGTAATTGTCGATAACACGGTTGCCAGTCCGGTGTTATGCAAACCCATTAATTTTGGCGCCGATATCGTGGTGCATTCCATCACCAAATATGTTGGCGGTCATGGGACGTCGCTTGGTGGTGTCATTATCGACTCAGGCAAATTCCCTTGGGCGGAACACAAAGAACGGTTCCCGGTATTTAATCAACCAGAACCCTCTTATCATGGTGTTGTCTATGCAGAAGCCTTTGGACCTGCCGCCTTTATCGGTAGAGCGCGTACAGTGCCACTGCGTAACACCGGCTCAACACTGTCGCCAATGAACGCATTCCTGTTGTTGCAAGGACTGGAAACCTTGCCGCTACGTATGGAACGTCATTGCTACAACGCAGCCAAAGTTGCCGAATTCCTCAAGGCGCATGACTTAGTCAGTTGGGTAAGTTACGCAGGACTGGAAGAATCCCCCTACTATGCACTGGCGCAGAAATATATGAACGGCACACCTTCTGCGATTCTGTCTTTTGGTCTGAAAGGCGGCTATGAAGCTGGCGTACGTTTTTATGATGCACTGAAGATGATTAAACGCTTGGTAAACATTGGTGATGCCAAGACCCTGGCATGCCATCCAGCGTCAACCACCCATCGTCAGATGGAGCCTCATGAACAGCTGCAAGCTGGCGTAAAACCGGAGATGATCCGCTTGTCCATCGGTATTGAACATATTGATGACATCATCGCCGACCTGGATCAGGCGTTGAAGGCTTAATGTCACTACGGGGCAGTTGCTATGCTGCCCCTGTTCAGGAACGTTTATGCATCCCGACAAAGTCGAACGTGACCAAGTTCACCAGCTGACTGACTTGCCGAATATTGGCAAAGCGATGGCGAAAGATCTTGAGCAACTGGGGATCTCTACCCCCAAACAGCTGTGTGGACGAGATCCATATAAGTTGTATCTGGCTCTGTGCGACTTGACGGGGCAACGTCAAGATCCCTGCGTATTAGATGTATTTATTTCAATTACTCGGTTTGCCGACGGTGAACCGCCAAAAGCCTGGTGGCATTACACTGCCGAGCGCAAAACTCGCTACCGTTTATAATGTCGGACGGTCGTTTTCCTCAGCTTAAGTATTAGTCAGTGTAGCGATAATCTGAGGCATCCGCTGTTTCATATTTTCAACAAACTGCCTTAACTTTGCCGGATAAAAGTACGCGCCGAAATGAATGCGGATTTTTAAACACATCCCCTGCACGTATGCACAGACCGTTGTTGACGCCTTCAATTTTGCAGCATAGATCTCATTTTCAATTTTGCATAATTAGCCGAACTTCACATTCTGATATCAGCAAAATCTAATCAGCTTTTTTTTTGACCAATACCGCAATTTCTATGTTCTCGTCCGGGTATTTTTAACATCCGGGCGTGATTAAATCGCCTTGAAATCTCCCCAGCAAAGCAGATCCGTCATGCGGCACAGGGTGTCACTTTGGCAGATCGTAAGGAAATCATCACATGAAAACAGCGGTTTTGGTTATAGACGTACAGCGCGCTTTTTTCGAGCAGGAACCTCTGCCATATAGAGCCTCCGCGACTGTCAACAACATTAACTCAGTAACTGAATGGGCAAGAGCACAACGCTATCCGGTTGTCTATGTTCAACACCAACGACCAGGGTTGGAACCCGGCAGTGACGGCTGGCATTTGCAGCTGGATTTGTTAGTTCGTCATGGTGATCAGTTTGTACAGAAGAGCACCCCAGATGCCTTCCAAAACACTATTTTGAAACCATTACTGGATCAGCATGGTATCGAGCACCTGATCATCTGTGGCTTCGCCACTGAATTCTGTGTAGATACGACTGTGCGCCGTGCCGCGGCCCTGGGATATTCCGTAGATTTGGTTGCAGATGCTCACACCACTATGGACAAGGCCCATGCCGATGCCGCATGCATTCGCCACCACCATAACTGCACGCTGCCCGCAATTACCAGTTTCGGCCCGACTATCCGCGCGATACCAACTGCGCAGTTAACTGCCACCGAAACCGTTGCGGCAACCCTGGCGCTTTAATTGCCCGCTGCTGAAGCGATCAGTGACTGCCCATAAAAAACCGTGGTGATTGGCCACGGTTTTTTGTTGCTGACGAGTATGGTTAGTTTGGGATGATGTTTCTCACCTGAAAATCAAACCAGCTAGCTCGACCATTAGGTGCGGTGGACTTAACCTGCACCTGCTGAAATCCATGCAGTGTCACTGGCACCCAACTCTTATTTTCGGCATCGATGGCAATATTATTCGCATCGTACCAGGTAAAGCGATACTGCAAATTCTGATCATATGACGTATGGCTTTGCAAGGTTGCATAGCCATTAAGCTGACCGCCGCCCGGATACGCTTGTATACCTTCAACACTGAGCTTGCGCCCCATGCTGCCATTGTCAACCCGATTAACGCCTTGAGAATTCGCATAAATTCCAGCGGTATTGGTCACACAAGCCCCAAGAGTGAATAATGCCATTATCGCTAGCACAGCCGTTTTCATCATAGATACTCCTTCATCAATCGATCAGAAAATGCGCTCTCGCCGTAGCAATCAACTGTTTGCGATTTGTTTGCCAGCAATTGATATGCACATTGGCGACACGCCGCCCTTGCCGAGTGATATAGCATTCAGCATAAGTGTCCTTGTAGTAACCAGCGCGCAGGTAATCGATAGAGAAATCCACCACCTTAGGCACTTTACTCGTTTGCATAAATACCATCAGTTGGATGATCGCCGACATCTCCATAAACCCAGCCATCACCCCGCCATGTAACGCAGGCAGCACCGGATTACCGATATTGTCTTCTTTGGCTGGTAAGCAAAATACCAACTCATCACCGAAGCGGTTGACCTCCATACCAATAAAACGGGCATAGGGCACGTGCTCCAGCAGATAGCTAAAATCATTGGTCTCGGCGACTTTAGCGACCAGAGATTTAACATCACTTATCTGAGTTTTGTTGTCGCTCATGCGTGCTACTCATCTCCCATTAACGCTTGCCTAAATGCGTCACCGATCATCTCTGGGCTTATCCGCATAAAGCTCCCCACGGCATGCGCAAGTGGATCATCAATGCTGTCCTGATAGGCAATACCGCGAGTAAAGGCCACCGTGGATGACAATCGATAACACTCGGCAAATCCATATATGGGTTTATGTGGTTGTGCCGGTTTCATATAGTCAACACGAAGATCCAGCGTCGGTGAGATTTCCAGTGAATCAAATTTCTGCTTAATCGCACATACAACCGCACAGCCACTGGCGGTATCCATCAGGGTGGTGATCACGCCGCCATGCAATACGCCGGTATCAGGATAACCAATCAGCTTTTCATTGTATGGCAATTCCAACAACACATGATGTTCGCTAGCTTCATGCACCTGCAATCCCAGACGGCGACACTGAGCTAACTGGTTAACAAACCGGGTTGCCAACCCGGTCATTGGGAAAAATTCGGGATTGGTCTTCATTTATCGCTCTTGCTACTGCTTTTGCGACTCAGCATCGGCCCCAAAGGTTCGCCACCTAACAGGTGCATATGAACATGGAACACTTCCTGACCACCATCTTCATTGCAATTGACGATTAACCGATACCCGTCTTTGGCAATCCCGGCTTCTGCAGCCAGCTTGGCCGCCACGGTAAACATCCTGCCCAATGCCTGCTCATCAGAGGACTTAACATCATTAACCGTTGGGATTACATGGTTAGGTACAATCAACAGGTGGGTTGGTGCCTTGGGCGTGATATCCCTGAAGGCTGTTACCAAATGGTCCTGATATACAATATCTGCTGCAATCTCGCGCCGTACAATTTTACTGAATAGGGTTTCTTCGGCCATAGTCCACTCTCCGGTGTATTACTCTCAACGCCTTAATATCACAGTTTTTTGTCTATTTAGCCATTATAACCGAAGCAATCACAGATGGAGCGCTCAAACCATCATGCCGTGTCGAATTTGCTGTAAACCGGCAGCAACAGCCTTCAGGTTGACCATCACGCTGGCAGCATGATGGCACGGCATAAAATCGTCGAAAATTGTTATCTGTGATTGCTGTCAACAGTCATTTTTGGCAGCATGATCGTCATCTTAAGCTCACCAAACTTTCTCGTCCCATGATCCGTTATCAGATTACCGCTATCGATCCGGTGGCTCATCTGTTTGAAGTTGCATTGCGCATCGATAAACCCGCCCCAGTACAACAACTGTGGCTGCCCGCCTGGCTACCCGGTAGTTATATGGTGCGCGACTTTGCAAAAAATCTCATTGATATTCGCGCCTTCGATGAAATCAATCGACCACTAGCGTTGCAGCAATTAGATAAGCAGCGCTGGCAGGTTGCATCAACTGCCGAAGTTCTGCATCTGCGTTACCGTGTCTATGCCTGGGACTTATCCGTGCGAACAGCACATTTGGACCAGACCCACGGTTTTTTCAATGGCAGTAGCGTATTTCTGGCAGTATCAGGCCGCGAACAACATGCTCACGATGTCGAAATTCTACCGCCGAAAGGCATTGCCGGATGGCAACTCGCGACCATGTTGCCGCGCATGAGCGGCGAGGACTGGCAGTTTGGCCGTTTTCGTGCCAAGGATTATGACGAGCTTATCGATCACCCGGTGGAGATGGGCACTTTTACCGTAGGAACCTTCGAAGCGTGCGGCGTGCGCCATGACGTGATTCTCACCGGCCGCCATCAATGCTGTATGCCGCGATTGCTGACCGATTTAACGGCGATCTGTGAAAGTCAGATCCAGCTTTTTGGTACGCCAGCACCATTCGAACGTTACCTGTTCATGACACAAGTATTGAAAGATGGTTTTGGTGGACTGGAACACAGCGCCTCAACCGCCCTGCACTGCTCTCGCCATGAGCTGCCAACGTCACTGGATGCACCGCTGGATAAAGACTATCGCAACTATCTGACGCTGTGCAGCCATGAGTATTTTCATAGCTGGAACGTCAAGCGCATCAAACCCGCCGCATTTATGCCCTATCAACTGGAGTCAGAAAGCTACACCAGCCAGTTGTGGGCCTATGAGGGCATTACCTCCTACTACGATGACTTGATGACCTATCGCAGCGGCCGTGTAGACAAACAAGGCTATCTGGAGCTACTGAGTCAGACATTTACCCGCGTTTACCGCGGCAATGGTCGCTTACTGCAAAGTCTCACTGATTCCAGTTTTAATGCGTGGACCAAGTTCTACAAGCAGGATGAAAACGCCGTTAATGCCATCGTCAGTTACTACACCAAAGGCGCGCTATTTGCCCTGTTCCTTGATTTGACGTTGAGATTAGAGACAAACGGTAAAAAATCTCTGGATGACCTGATGCGTGCACTCTGGCAGCGTTTTGGTCAAAAAGCCGTTGGCACCGATGATGATAGCCATCAACAGCTCTACGGTGAGTTGCTCGGCCGTGATGCCAGTGCTGAATTTGCCTGGCTCAGCAAGGTTGACGATCTGCCACTGGCAGAACTTTTAGCTAAATTTGGCGTTGAGCTAAAATTACGTGCCAGTAGCGGCAACAGCGATCAAGGTGGCGGCGATGCTGACGGACTCGCTATCGGCTTTGGCGCTAAGTATAAAGCGGAAGGCTTGGGGATTCGTATTACCAGCGTCAGCAATGGCTCTCCGGCGCACAAAGCAGGACTCAGTGCCAAAGACCTGTTGATTGCCGCCGATGGACTGCAAGTCGGAGCGCAGTTCGAGCAAGCACTGCAACGATATGCAGCAGGCGCAGCCATTACTCTGCATTGGTTCCGTGACGATGTGTTGATGAGTGGTGAGTTACCCATCGAGGTTGCCGCCAAAGACACAGTGTCACTTATCCTGAAAGATGAACAGCAAGCCAAAGCGTGGCTAGACTAAACCTTTTAGCATGCGGATTAGAAAAGAGTGGTGCCAACCGCTCTTTTCTTCGTTTGAATGCAGCGGCAAAATCCTCGCGATAAAGCAAACAAGTGAGTTAACACCCTCTGCGATTTGTAAACATCATCGACGCTTTAGCAACTTAAGCCATGAGATCTGTATATCTGCTTCGCAAATGTCACAGATTGCTTTACTATGCGCCACCCAGTCGAGTTTCATTAAAATGAAAAGGCCAATATGTCTGCCAATGCACTCTATACCGACCTTTCGGGCTATTACGATTTGATGTGTGTCGATATCGACTATCAAGCCCAAAGCCACTGCATCCGCAGACTTCACCAGATATTTGGCAATGGTGGCAATACACATCTCGATTTAGCCTGTGGCACCGGCCCACATGTGCGTCATTTCATCGATTTTGGTTATCAAAGTCGTGGACTGGATATCAATCAGCCCATGCTCGATATCGCGGCCTCTCGTTGTCCAGAAGCAGATTTTATCCTGCAAGATATGAGCAGTTTTGAGGTAGATGAACCACTGGATTTGATCACCTGTTTTCTTTATTCCATTCATTACAACGGCGGCATCACCAAACTGCAAGAATGTATTGCCCACGTTTACCACGCACTAAAGCCAGGCGGCACTTTCTGCTTTAATGTGGTAGCAAAAGATAAAATAAACAATGCCTTATTCGTCAGACATAGCGCCACGCAAGACGATGATTTATTTTCCTTTCGGTCCAGTTGGTATTATAGCGGTGAAGGCGAAATGCAATCACTAAAACTCAGCATTGAAAAAACCAATGCCACCGAAACCCAAATATGGCATGACGAACATCCCATGGTCGCGTTCAGTTTTGCAGACTTAATCGCACTGTTACAGCCTTACTTTGAAGTGCATATGTTTGAACACGACTACAACAAAATCATCCCTTGGGACCAGCAATCCGGCAATGCCATTGTGACTTGCGTGAAGCTTTAACACTCTCACAAAACAACACATTAATCCGGCACTGCTGAAATGGCGTCTCATTTGCGTTGTTAGACTCGTAACCACATGAAATTAAAATACAATTCATGTGGAATTGCCGTATTGTACGGATTCACTTTTTCCGTTTTGCGGTTAAAGTGACAATCGCTACCCCCGCTAACACCAATATTGCAGCCAGAGAACTTATCAACCTTATCGGTTCATCAAGAATAAGCACGCCGAGTATCGCGCTAATTATTGGCACTGACAGTTGCACCGAACCGGCGCTAATGGTGGCGATGCGGACCTTCACCCAATACCAGACTGCATAACCTAAACCTGATGCTAAACCACCCGATATAATCGCGTATCCCGCGCCAAGCTGGTCTAATTGTATTTGCGAATGAAATAGCAGCAGCATTATCAGTGACATGGGCACAGCGATAAGAAAACTACTTGCGGTGTTGATGATAGGAGCATCATCCGATTTTCCAATGATAGAAAAGCAGCCCCAAGCCATACCGGATATCGCCATCATCACCGCTGCGCCATAAGGTGGCGCCGAAGCGCTGGGTAACAAGAATAAGACCAATCCCCCCAGAGCCACGATCAATCCAATGAGACTAGCGCGCTCGCCTTTCACAAAACCATAGGAAATCATCGTCAACTGCGCCGCCGCAAACAGTATCAATGCTCCAGCCCCGGTACTTATTTCACGATATGCCAAAGCAAACGCCGCCGCATATGTAAAAAGAAAAACCGCAGAGAAGCTGGTAGTTAACGAAATAACCGGTCGGCGACGCTGCATTATCAATATGAAACTCAGCACTATTGCCCCGCTGATGATGCGGATGACGGTATAAGATACCGCGTCAATGGCGGTAGTTTGAAAAGCCAGACGCGCAAGTAACGAATTGGCCGCAAACGCAAACATAGTCAAACACGTCAGCAAGACGACAAAGACAACCACCTGCTTGGGGCCTTGCTGAACGGCAAAGCTTAACTTTTCGGGCAAGTTCTGACCTCACGCAATAATGATTAGTTAAATGGCTTAATGAAAAAATAATAGTTCATTCATCGTGAGACAAAGTCATTGCGTCGAGACAGTTATCGCCGTCACTGACGCGCATGATTAAGGGAGCGGCTCAAATCCGATAGCGATCCAATGACGATTATCGGAACATTCGCGACAACACATATTTAAGTCCATTCCGGTAACGTTTTATGCCCTTCCATTACTCTGCAAACATTCAGAGATTAGGCATATAAATATCAGCTTATAAATACCCAAAGGAAACTGGATAACTAACAACTGGCGACAATCTGTCATATTGCCGCCATGGGTTAGCGTCTTGGTCAAGCAGGTTTGATGTTCTGATTCATCCTGAACAGGTTGTGCGGATCAAATTGCTTCTTGATCGCTTGCAGTCGCGCATAGGTTGGACCATAAGCCGATTCAGTACGATCGGATTCGTCCTGTGTCAGGAAGTTAACGTAAGCACCACCACTGGCAAACGGTTTGGTCTTGGCAAAAAATTCACGCGCCCATGCAATACAATGCTGGTCGTCTTCAGCCAAATCCCATCGTCCATGCACATTCATCACGTAGTTGGCATCCCGACTTGAATAGGCCATCGCCTCGGGCGTTGGGCGACTGGTCGCACAACCAATTGAGGCAATAAAGATCTCGCACTGCGCGGAAGGTAACGTCGCGGCATATTCAATCGCAGCATCAATTACCCCATCACTGAGTTGGGTAAAATTATGCGATTTCCAGTAGTTTCTGGCCCCAGGGGTAAGCAACGGATCAAAGGCTTGTTGCCATGCGCTGAATGGTTGTACACCTACGTGCTCGCCAAGGACAGTGCCAAACTGCCGTAAAGGTGCGATGAGTTTCTCACCTTCGGCAGGATCACCTGCATAACATAAAGCAAGCGCAATCATCTCTTTGCCGTGCACCGCCTCCGGTAAGAAAGGTAAAGGCGGTGCTTTTCGGGCTACCATCCAGACGCTCAGTTCTTCCGGTGCCGTCTCGGTAAAGCGCGCAAATTGCGTGATAACAGATTTTGCTTGCTCGAACGGGAAAACAATCAAGCCACTGAGAACATCCGGACCAACTGGATGCAGCTGAAACTCAAACTGCGTGACAATGCCGAAATTACCGCCGCCGCCACGTAAGCCCCAAAACAAATCTGCATTTTCAGTCTCACTTGCATGTAACTGACGACCATCGGCGGTAACAACCTCCGCCGACAGCAGATTGTCGACAGTCATGCCATATTTTCGGCTTAACCACCCAAATCCTCCGCCCAGGGTCAAGCCGGCAATGCCAGTGGTCGAGTTGATGCCCACAGGCATTGCTAAACCGTACTTTTGGGTCGCCGCATCGACGTCAGCCAGGGTACAACCGGGTTCAACCTTAGCGCGTTGTGTTTGCGGATCCACCTTGACCTGATTCAACAGCGACAGGTCAATCATGATGCCGTCATCGCAAATGGCATTACCCGCAATATTGTGTCCGCCACCGCGAACAGCTATCAACAACCCATTTTCACGTGCGAAATTTACCGCTTCAACAACATCAGCAGCTGACTTGCAACGGGCTATGATGCCGGGTTTACGGTCGATCATGGCATTCCAAATCTTGCGAACTTCTTCATAGGTGGGGTCATTTGGCAAAATAACGTCGCCGTGGAATTGCTTTTTGAAATCGTCGATGACGGCTTTTTGTAAGCTTTTCATACGATTGTCCTCTCATGCTTTACATGAGCACTGACGAACATGGAATCGTATTAATTCGAACGGCGTTCAGCATACTCATAGTAAAACTTTAAAGATGAATAGTTCTTACTACGAAACTAGAACTGTTGGCATTTTTAGCGTAGCAGAAACTCACTCGGGGACATGCCGTATGTAAGTGTTCCGATCAGTCAGGGAGATGAGCCATGGCTCGACGAGGAGGTGACAAAAAAAAGGTAATGGTCAGATCGGCGTTGTTGCCGAGTCCGACTGCCTCCGCTTGTTAAGTGCATTGCTTCGCATATAGTTCCTTTGCTTTTGGCAACCGCTTTAAAATGGCCTGATACCTTGGGCCTTTTCTAACGTCAGCCATACCATCAGAGCCTCTTTTTGAATAAAAAGCCTCAACCTTTTCAATATACTGTTCACAGTAAAAGATTTCCTGTTGGTAATTTTTTTCTTTCCTAGAAAGAATGGCAACGCGCTCGAAATAGTAAGGTGCTGGAACCAACCCTGCTTTATCCATTGTTTTTAGTTCAGCGTCGCAGCAACGTTTCATGATCTCAATGTCATGCTTATTGTCTTCTGCCAGCTCCCAAGTTTGCTTACCATCGACCAAATTTGCTCCGCCCGTAACCTCGGCAATTAACTCTCCGCTAGTTTTCGGAGAGCTACATTTTTCCTTCTGGATCGAGGGCTGCATTTTCTTAAATAAGAAACTTAGAAAACTCACCTGAACTCCTTATGCACTTAACGCCACGCGTAACCCGCGCATATTTTGTGAGCAGAGCGAACGAGATGTTCGTCGGTGTTAACGCGATTGTTAGGCATTAATTCACTCCAACGGCAGCAGCAAACCGTTTTCCAAGCTCTGTTCGATATATGATTCCTCGTGTGTATTCCACTTTTCGTTCGTCATTGTTGAGAGAATCGCAAAGGCGTTTATATTCTGGGCGACTTTCCACCCAAGAGTAATGGGATGGCTCAGTCAAGAATTTATCGTACTCGACTTTGACGAGTCCAAGTCTAATCCAGTTGTCGACCATTGCTGCTAGTTTGGAATCTTCGACAGGCTGTCCGGTACTGGTGATCTTTAGGTTTAACAAATGACGTAGCTGTATTTCTTGCCCCTTACCATTTTTTAACTCAGTGTGAATTTCAACTATTGGTATTGGCGCTTCGGACTTCAGGGTGCCCTGCACCAGCCTTGCATCTTCGGAATCGAGCTGTTTTATTATCTCCACGAAGGCTGGATGAGCAATATCTGCTTTTCGTCCATCCATTGACGTAGCGAGGAGGTTTAGAAACATTTCTTTCAGGTTCGCCTCATCATGAGTAAACGCGAGGCCTTGGAGTGTTGGCCCTGCCACTGAGGCCTTAGGTTGAACGATGTGTTCTTCTGGAATGTTTTTGGCCTTATCGGTTAAGTCTTGTTGAAATTGCGATGAGAAATATTTCCGAGCCTTGTCAAATGCGAAGTTTATTGCAGCAAGTGGCAATAACGCGTTGTTTATTGTTTTCGTAAGAGTTACAGCGGTTTTACCGAGATTGCCAGCAGCTTCTTTTACGCTGGGATCATCTCCAGCAGCCTTGATAATCTCAGCAACAACAGATACTCCTTCTTTTGCAGTTTTGATAGGATCTTCTTCTGGCACGGAGCTCTCCTTTTTTGCCTAACAGTTTATTAGTGCGCATGCGCGTTTATCTCATTAGACCAGTAAAAACGCGCATTGTTAACTAATTGTATTGCAAAGAAGTTATCACCTTGTCTGCAAATACACTATCCGGCAAAACGCGCATGCGCGTTTTCCAAACCTATTATCTAATCCATGAAATTTATAGATATATGATTTTAAATATATTTATTTTGACTGAAATGTGAAAACGCGCACGAAGTTAGGATAAAAATCGTCATGATTTGGATATGACTGTACCCCTGTCCAGCTTTTAGGCATCGCAAGGAATTGCAACATTTGAGTTATATAGATGAAAATTTCTAGGTTAGAAAGTCTGCTTTTGACTGCTTCACTGGCAACACCAATTCCCCTCGGCGCGGCGAAGGAGCGTTGGGCAGACATTGAGCAATCGAGACAGGATGTCGAAGAAGCCGCGCCGAGGAATGGATTCCGAGTTGGCGGCGATTTGCGAAAATGGCAAACCAGAAGCGCCGTAGCGTTTCGCGACGTCGGGGCGTCCTCGGGGTTCCAAGGGGTAAGGGACGAGCATTACCCCTTGGCTCTGGTGTGGAACGAGCAGTTCCACGACGTTAGCGAGCGACAGCTTGCAATCACGCAGTGATAAATCTTGATCGCAGTGGGTGCGCGAAAGCTCACGACGTTAGCAAGCGACAGCTTGCAATGGCTGAAAGCCATAAATCTCTGCAAGCGGATGCTTGCAAGGCGCAGCCTTCAATCACATCAGCAACGCTAAAACCAACCCCAAAATCACCAACGCCTGAACCCCACAAACCACCTTAAAAAACCGCAACGGATCACGTTGCAGTAACGGCACAAACTGCCCTGCGACCACAACCCTTGCTGGCGTTGACAGCTCATGAAAAAACTCATGGGTATCGGTTTGGCGCTCTGCTGGATCAATACTGAGCGCACGGCGCACCGCGGCGTCCATCCACGATGGCACTTCTGTTGCGAGTTCAGTAATAGGTTGGTACTTAAGCGCGGCAAAATCCTTAGCAGTGCGACACGCTGCGAGTTTGCCATAAAACGGCAGTTTGCCGGTGAGCATCTCAAAGGTGATAACGGCAAGCGAGAATAGATCGCTTTGTAAATTGCCAGAGTGCCCCAGCAGCAACTCGGGCGCAGAATAGTCAGCAGTACCGAGAATATGGTCACGTTCGATTGGTGAAGCAATTTCAGCCAGACCGCGGACATAGCAGGAACCAAAATCCAGCAACTTGATACGCTTATCGTGAGTCACCATGACATTGCCGGGCTTTAGATCGCGGTGCACCATCTCGCGTCGATGCAAGGCTCGCAGTCCGGCCTCCATCTGCGACACTAAATGCAAGGTAGTTTCCGGGTCACATTTTTTAGCTGCAAGCCAACGGTCGAGCGGCTGGCCATTTAAATATTCAGTCAGGTAATACAGTGCAGATTTGGGTTTCTCATGGTCCACCAATGCCACCACATTTCGATGGCGAATGCGGCTGCCAATCCAGCTTTCCTGCATAAAACGTTCAATGTATGCGGCATCATCCAAGTAGTTCACTGATGGGGTCTTCATACACGCAAGTTTGCCTTGTGCATCTTCTACCAGATACACCTGACTGCGCTCGCTTTCATGCAGTATTTGCCGCACCCGATAACCATCCAGTTTCTGTCCTATGGCCATGGGCGGTGGAAACGGTTTGCTGGAAAGACTTAAATACAGGTCGTTTTTATCCATAGAAGGCAATGACGTTACCTGCAGATATTGGCAGCTGAGGTTGTCATCGCTTTCAGCGGCTAATGCCAGTTGCACCAACGAACGACACAGATGTCCACAATCTTCCTCGTCTTGTCGCGGATGTTGTCGCAGATGTTCGGCAATCATCTTGTCCGGCACATGCCCATAAATGCCATCGGTCATCAGCAACAAACCATCGCCAACCTGCAGCGGTAAACAGCGGTAATCGATTTCTAATTTGGGATCTAATCCCAGCGCTCGAGTAAGAAAGACCCCGCCGCCTTTCCCGCCCTTGCTACACGCATGATCACGCGTAAGTTGACTAAGTTCGCCCTCACGCCATAGATAAATTCTTGCATCGCCCACATGCAACAGATGCAGACTGCAAGATTTGACTATGGCCGCGCTAAAAGTACAGACATAACCGCGGCTGGCCTCACGGAAATCGCGGCCAAGGCCTAGTAACCATTGGTTGATAGCAGCTAGCACCCGCTGGCTGGATGTCTGTACCGACCAACTCTGCGGCGTTGAATAGTAATCGGAGAGAAAACTGCTTACGGCGGCGCGGGCAGCTTGCTGCCCGGCCTCTGCGGCACTCACACCATCACAAATAACTGCGGCTACGCCCTTGCTGTGTAAAAGCTCATCCTGCGGAATACGAATACCGATAGCATCTTCGTTTCGCGGTTTCACTCCTGCGCTCGAACATTGTCCAGTCCATAGTTGCAACCCACTGGTGACAGGCAACCCCGGCTCAATGAGCAAGTTGTCAGCGGCATCGCGCGTCGTTGTCGGGCATTGTGCAGTTAAGGACGTAGCAGCATTTACCATGGAAGTTCCTTATGCCGAGATTAACCCACGCTTATCAGCGTCACTTCACCATTTTCGTCCACTTCCGCCATATGGCCTTTAGGTTCGCGCATCAGAAACAGACAACCTAGTCCAAACAGCGCTGACACGGCAATGGTGTAGAAGAAGGCTTGTACTGACACCAGAGAATATACGGTCAAAAAGAATACCGCACCGACATTACCATAGGCACCCGTCATCCCGGCAATTTGTCCAGTCAAACGACGTTTGATCAGTGGCACCGCGGCAAATACGGCACCTTCACCGGCTTGTACGAAGAATGAGCATGCCATGACGGCCACCACTGCTAACGGCAGATTCCAGCTGCTATCAATATGAGCCACGGTGAAGTAACCTGCGGCCAGACCTGCGGTCAGGATCAACAACGTCGATTTACGGCCGAAACGGTCAGAGATCCAGCCACCACCGGGACGCGACATCAGGTTCATAAAAGCATATGAAGACGCCACCATCCCCGCTTGAGCCAAACCTAAGCTGAAGGTTTCCGCGAAGAACATTGGCAGCATAGAGACCACCGCCAGTTCTGAACCGAAGGTCGAGAAATATAACACATTCAAAACCGCCACTTGCTTGAACTGATAACGTTCAAACTCGGGGACTTCTTTTTCAAACACATGACGGTTTACCTGCCAAGTTTTGTAGAAGTCGATCATTAACAGCACCGCCAGCACCACAATCACGGTCGTCACCATCGTTGGTGTGAGCATTTTTACGCCAGCAGGTGACAGTTTCCAACACAATAGCCCCAGCGTGGCATACATCGGCACTTTCATCACCAGCAGCAGCCAGAAATCGCCTTTGCTGGTCACTTCCATGGCACCGGATTTCTTTGGTTTGAAGTACGTCGAGCCTTTCGGGGTATCGCTCGCGCCAAAGTAGTAAATCACACCGATGACAATGCTCATCACACCCGTAAGTGCAATTGCGGCACGCCAGCCGTAGGGTTCTCCGATAGCTAATGCCAATACTGGCAAGCTGAACGCGGCCGCGGCGGAACCGAAGTTACCCCAACCGCCGTAGATGCCTTCCGCAGTACCAAGCTCTTTGGCCGGAAACCATTCGCTAATCATGCGAATACCGACCACGAAACCAGCACCGATAAAACCCAACAAGAAACGGGCAATCGCTAACTGAGTAAAGCTGTCAGCAAAGGCGAACAGGAAACAGGGTGCCGAACAGATGATCAGCAATGCTGAGTAAACTTTTCGAGGACCAAATTTGTCAGTGACCATGCCAATTACCACCCGCGCTGGAATAGTCAGCGCCACGTTCAAAATCAGCAGGGTTTTCACTTGTTCTTTAGTCAGTCCCAAACTTTCACTGATCAGGCTCATCAGGGGCGCGGCGTTAAACCACACCACGAACGATACAAAGAACGCCATCCAACTTAAGTGCATGATTTTCATCTTGCCCTTGAAAGAAAACAGATTAAATTTTTCCTGACTCATGATTATGCTCCCGCCAGCCAGACGCCGGTCTCATCAATACGAATATCCACTTTTGTTGCCTTCAGCTGTGGTTCTTCCAGACACTCACCCGTGGTGAGACGGTAATGTTGCTTGTACAGCGGTGAACAGACGTATAACTCACCGGCTAATTCACAGATCTGGCCGCGCGCCAGCAGGCTAACGCCACTGGCCGGATCACGGTTATCCAGCGCATACACGCCTTGTTGTCCCAGATTAAAAATCGCCACTGCTCGCCCGGCTGCCCAGGCGGCGATACCCTTCCCTACCGGCAATGCGGAGGGATCACACACTTTTTCCCAGCTCATAGGGTTTCCTCCTCAGTTGCTGGTGCTACATTGATGACGGGAATGCGTTGCCCCCGCACCCGTTGGTACTGCAAAACAGCGCGCTCTGGCGCAGCCTGCGGATTGATAAACTCACTGAAGCGCGCACGCAATTCAGGGGTTTCCACACTGGTTTTCCACTCGCATTGGTAGTTGTCGACCACGGTTTGCATCTGACTTAACAGCTCATCACCGATGCAGAGGGAATCTTGCAGAATCACTTGTTTGAGGTAATCAAGACCGCCGTCCAGGCTTTCAAGCCACACCGAGGTGCGTTGCAGCTTGTCGGCGGTGCGGACATAGAACATCAACACTTTGTCGATCAGATCCACCAGCTCGGCATCGTTCAAATCACTGGCAAATAGGTCTGCATGGCGCGGTTTCATGCCGCCGTTGCCGCAAACATAGAGGTTCCAGCCTTTGTCAGTGGCGATTACGCCGATATCTTTGCCCTGCGCTTCAGCGCATTCGCGGGTACAGCCGGAAACGGCCATCTTCAATTTGTGAGGTGAGCGCAAGCCCTTGTAGCGATTCTCCAGCTCAATCGCCATGCCGACTGAATTTTGTACGCCGTAGCGACACCAGGTATTGCCGACACAAGATTTCACGGTGCGCAGCGATTTACCGTAGGCGTGACCGGTTTCAAAACCAGCGGCGATAAGTTCCTCCCAAATTTCTGGCAGTTCAGATAACTTGGCGCCGAACAGGTCGATACGCTGACCGCCGGTGATTTTGGTGTAGAGATCGTAACGTTTGGCGACTTCGCCGATGGCGATCAGTTTGTCTGGCGTGATTTCGCCGCCGGCGATGCGTGGCACCACCGAGTAAGTGCCATCTTTTTGCAGGTTGCCGAGGAAGGCATCGTTGGTGTCTTGCAGTTGATCACGGCTCTCTGACAACACATGACCGTTGTAGAGCGAGGCAAAAATTGACGCAGCGGCAGGCTGACAGGTGTTACAACCCACACCGTGAACATGCGATTTACCGTATTTGGCCAGCAAGGTGGCGAAGTCTTTAATGCCTTCCACTTGGCACAGGTGGAACAGCTCCTGACGGCTGTACTCGAAGTGGCTGCACAGCGCTTTGCTCACTTCAACACCTTGCGCCGCTAAGCCTTCGTTGATCACCTTCTGCACACTGGCAGAGCAACCGCCGCAGCCAGACGCCGCTTTGGTACAACGCTTGATATCGCCAAGCGACGCCGCACCATCAGCCACGGCCTTGAGAATGCTGCCACGGCTCACCTGATGGCAGGAGCAGATCAAATCGTTATTGGATTTTGGCAAGGCTGGCGCATCACCAGACAGCAACAAGGCGGCTGCGCTACCTTCAATCTTGTGGCCGCTGAGATAGAGGTTCAGCAGCGTGCCGTAATCACTGGTATCGCCGACCAGCAGCGCGCCGGTGATCAAGTTACCTGCATCATTGAGCCACAGCTTTTTGTAGATGCCCGCTGGCTCGTCCATCAGCTCAACATAGCGCGTGTCGTCGCTGCCACGGCTATTGCCGATCGCTGCCACATCGACGCCCATCAATTTGAGCTTGGTGCTCATATCGGCACCTAAGAAGTCACCGCTGTGTTGCTCGGCGATGTCAAGGGAATGAGCGATGTGCCCCAAGGCGATTTTCGCCATTTGGTAGCCAGGCGCGACTAAGCCAAAGATACGATCTTGCCAACTGGCGCATTCGCCGATGGCGTAAACATCAGCAACAGTAGTTTGGCAGAAGTTATCGACGGCGTAACCGCCGCGAGCACCTTTCTCCAGCGCACAGGTTTCAGCCAGATTGTCGTAGGGACGAATACCGGCTGAGAATACCAACATGTCGGTGTCGAGCAGTTCACCGTCAGCAAACTTGAGGCGCAGACGCCCCGTTTCACCGTCGACAATCTCTTGCGTGACTTTGCTGGTATGGATTTCCACGCCAAGTGCGGCGATTTTGTCTTTCAACAGTGCGCCTGCTTTGGCATCGAGCTGCACCGGCATCAACTGCGGGGCGAATTCCACCACATGGGTTTTCAAACCGAGCAGTTTCAGCGCATTAGCCGCTTCCAAGCCGAGCAAGCCACCACCAATGACCACGCCAGTTTTGGCATTTTTTGCAGCGGCTTCAATCGCCAGTAAGTCATCAGTAGTGCGATACACCATGCAGCCATCGCGCTCGCGGCCATTAATCGGCGGGACAAAACCGTAGGAGCCTGTGGCTAACACCAGCTTGTCGTAACTTTCACGGGTGCCGTCAGCCAGCAGCAACTGTTTAGCCTCGCTGTCGATGCCGACCACAGTGGCACCGAGTTTCAAACTCACGCCCCACTCGGCATATTGCTCAGCGGTAGTCATCGCTAAATCATCTAGTGCGGCACCATTAAAATAAGATGACAACTGCACGCGATCATACGCCACACGTTTTTCTGCGCCGATCACCAACACCTCTAGCTGTTGTTGCAGGCGTTGTTCACACAACTGTTCAACGAAGCTGTGACCAACCATCCCATTGCCGACTATGACCAGTTTTGGTTTTGTGTTTGACATGTAACCCCCGTGCTCTCGCTTGGTATTTCGAAAACTGTAAAAATAAATGGCGCCACCTCCTCAGCGGGAGAGTGGCGCCATTGCCATATTTAATTAACTGATTTTATTAATAATGCTGAAGCCCGTAGGCGCATACAGCATTAAGCTACCGCGACGTGCTGCAATAACTGTCTTGCTAATTTGTCCATGCTGATGCCACTATGCATCGATTTTTTCCGAAGCAGCTGAAAGGCTTCATCTTCGTTGTGACACCCTTGCTTGACCAACATACGACATAACGTGCTAATCGCATGATTCGCTTGTAATTTACTGTTATTTGCGCGCGTTAACGCTGCAGCAACACTGTTGTCCTGTTGCAGCAATCGCAGCATCACCGCCAGCGTGGCATTGACTGTTGCGGCTTGCAGACTGCTATCTGCTGCCCCAGGACGCGCCACATTAGCAAAACGCGCCAATACGTCTTCATCGGTTCCTAGTTGTTGCAATTGCGCTTGTGTACCTTCAGGTGCGCACACAGGTAATACTTCGCTGGTCACTACCCCATCACGCCAAAACAACAGTTGATTCTCTATCCGCGGATTGATTTCGGCTTCACCTTGGTGCCCACGAAAAATCACCAGGTCTTGCTTATGGCAACTCGTCGCCATCGCATTGAGCACCGCCAGATAATGTTGATCTAAGCCATGATGAAAATAGCTTCTGACCCCATATTGGCAGTTGGCTGGATTAAAAAAGCGGACGGCTTGTGTCAGCAGACTGCGCAGTCCCAGTGTGCGATGCAGTTCCCTTACCCGAGGCCAGAGCGGCAGCATGCTATCAAGCGCCATATACACCACGCCTTTGCTGTCGAGCGCTTTGGCTGCGCCGTTAGCATCAATGGCCGTAGGAATGCCCACTTGCTTGACGAATGCCGCGACATGATTACGCTTTGGCGACGCTAACTCATCGCCATGCAATAGAATGCGTTGTTGTTTTTTACCCAACCGCAGCGCGGCAAACAGTAACCAAGGAAATTGTTCACGTTTACCGGCATAACACGGCCAATCCAGCGTGGCGGCGAGTTCAGGCACGTTGGCAAACACACTAAGATCCCGGAGTCCCATCGCTGCACCGGCAACTTCTGCTGCAGTTTCACCACGATGACGCATGATCATCAGCACTGCACCCAATTGCAGATCATCCATTTCGCCCTGGGCCCACAAGTGGATCATCGAACGAGCCTCATCGACCGTCAGCGTACGCGCTTTTTTCGGCCCCGATGCCACCGCATGCACCAGCTCGCGCGCAGTCATCGCAACTTCAAAGTCAACCGGCGATAGCATGACGCACACCTCCGTTATCAAACTCACTATCGATCGTATTCAATAGTTGCTGTAGCTCGCTGCCCACGGATACCACCTCACCCAAAATCATCAAGGTTGGGCCCGCACTGGTGATGGTTTTGGCAACGGATGCCATGGTGCTGATAGTGGCGTAATGCAGCTGTTGTTCATTACGGCAACCAGCACTGATAAACACCATTGGTAAGTCAGCGGCAGCCCCAGACAGCAACAAAGAAGCCGCAATTTTTTGTGCCTGATCTTTGCCCATGTAGAAGACTAAGGTGCTGCCTAAATCCAGCAATGAACGCCAATGGTGAGTAGTATCACCGGTTGCCTGATGACCTGTGACTAAGGTGACAGAACGCGAAACACCACGATGAGTCAATGGGATCGCCGCTGCGGCAGCACAACCTAATGCAGCGGTCACGCCGGCCACAAATTGCGTTTTCACCCCATGACGCGCCAGAAATAATGCTTCTTCACCACCTCGGCCAAACACGCCAGGATCGCCGCCTTTAAGACGTAGCACTTTTAATCCTCGCAGCGCTAATGACAACAATTTGTGATTGATGGCATCCTGGCTCGCAGAAACATCACCGCCGCGCTTACCCATGTCGTAACGCTCACACTCTTCTGGTAACAGTGCCAAAATCTCGCTATCAACTAATGCGTCAAACACCACCGCTTCTGCACTACAGATCAGCTTAAATGCTGCCAGCGTCAGATTGCCCAAGCTGCCACACCCCGCGCCCACCAGCGCGACGTTTCCAGCAGACAATTGTGGTAATGAACTCCCGGCTAATAGCGCCTGCATTTCAGTTGCCATGACTCGCCTCCCCCGTACTTACGGCCTGTGTTTCTGACGTTTTTGGAAATTCGGCTTCCAGAATAGACAACAGCTCGCCACGACAACTGCCGCAACCAGTACCACACCCCGTCAGTTGTTGAATACCCTCCAAACGACTTGCTGGCGCAAAGCTGTGCCCGACAGTAATCACCTGTTCGCGGGTAACGCCTTTACAAACACACACCAACGGGCTGTCACCAGCTTTCACCAGTTGTTCCAATTGGGTAATGGTGTTGGCGTTGATAGAGAGACCGATCAGACGAGATACTGCTTCTTTATCGATGGCAATGCGTAACGACGATACCAAATGAATCGAGACGATTTTTCCCGCCTTGAGCTGACAATGCACATCCACTTGCTGCACTTGCCAACTGAGGCCATTGGCAAGGCCAGTGAGCTGTGTTTTGGCCACCGCGAAATGGTAACAACTGGCTTGCGGTAAGCGCTGTTCAAAACGATAGTCATATGGCAGATTATCGATGCTTTCGCCCCAGGCAATACCTTGCATCAGGTCATTTATGGGGCTCAATTTGACGCATTGCCCCTTGAATGCAGGCTGTTTGGAACAGAGATCTCGACGACTATCCAACAGCAGATTGACGCTGGCATTGGCTGTTTCGCGGCCAGTCCAGTGAATCGACATAAACAGCTGATCGGGCTGGAGATCATCATCAGCAAGCGCTTGCACAATCAACTGTTGACCATTGCTGTTGCTAATTCTGACTAATTGCCCCGCAACGATTTGCCTATCGGTTAATGTCTGCGAATGTGCGAGCACACAAGGTTGTGGTTCATGGGATGTTAGCGCTGCCACATGGCCAGTACGACTGCGGGTGTGCCACTGGTCGCGACTGCGGCCAGACAACAAGATCAGGTCGTCCGAGCTGACCGCCTGAACAACCACTTTCGGCACGACAAAACTGGCACGACCATCCTCAGTAGAAAACACGCCATCGGCATAAAGGCGACGGTTATCGGTGTAGCCGTTTACCGGCCATTGTTGGGGCTGCATGGAGGCATATTCAGCCTCAGTGATGTCTGCGAAGCCACTGAGATCCAACTGCTTACCAGGAAATTCACTGACCACCTTAGCTGACAGGGCAGCAAATTCCCGAAAGATCTCAGCTTCATTGCGATAATGAAATCCTGGATACCCCATCGCAGTTGCTACGTCGCATACCATCTGCCAGTCGGCTCGTGCTTCACCGGCGGCGTTCAAAAATGGCCGCTGCCGCGTGATGGTGCGTTCACTATTGGTTGTGGTGCCAGATTTCTCCGACCAACCCTGTGCGGGTAGTAATAAATCAGCAAGCTTGGCGGTATCGGTATCCTGGCTGATGTCTGACACCACCACAAATGGGCATGTTTGTAATGCCTTACGTACCAGCGCGACATCCGGCATGGACGCTGCCGGATTGGTCGCCAAAATCCACACGGCTTTGATCTTGCCATCAGCCATTGCCTGAAATAGATCCACCGCGCTCAGGCCAGGTCGGGTCGCCACATTACTGGCGGGCCAGAATTCAGAAAGTAACCGATGTTCTTTTTCCGAAAAGCCCATGTGGTTTGCCAATTGCGTTGCCAATCCACCAACTTCCCGACCGCCCATTGCATTTGGTTGCCCGGTCAGCGAAAAGAAACCACAACCCGGTTTGCCAATATGCCCTTTTAGCAGATGGCAATTAATGATTGCGTTGGTGGTATCGGTACCATTCAGTGATTGATTCACGCCCATACAGCTGGCGGTGACCACTTCTTCGTTATCCCGATAAAGCGCTAACAACTGGGCAAATACTGGTTCAGAAACACCACACTGTTTCAGTACCGAACCGTCATCTTTAAGCCAGCCCGCAAGCTTTGTAAGTGCGTTATCAAGACCAGAGGTATGAGCGTTAACGTATTCCTGTTTTACCGCATCGCTAACAGCAAGATGGCGGAATAACAGAGAGAATAACTGCAAATCTTTACCGGGTTTGATGGCGATGTGCAGATCTGCCTGACGCGCTGTAGCGGTACGACGCGGATCGATAACCACCAATTTGCTACCACGGCTTTCGCGCGCCCGCAGGATCCGCTGGAACAGTACTGGATGAGTCCACGCAGTATTTGCACCTACCAGTACAATCACCTTGGCAACATCAAAATCCTGATAACAACCCGGCACCACATCCTCGCCAAAAGCGCGCAGATGCGCGCTCACCGCAGAAGACATACAAAGCCTGGAATTGGTATCGACGTTAGCCGTTCCCCAGTAACCCTTCGCCAGTTTATTTGCGACATAATAATCTTCAGTCAGCAACTGTCCGGAAAGATAAAAAGCAACTGAATCGGAACCATATTGCTGAATGGCTTCAGCGAAGGTATCCGCAATCAATTGCGTGGCGTGAAGCCAACTGATGGTCTCATCAGTGGCGGTAAGGCGTGGGTAACGTAAGGCGTGCGGCAACGGCAACGTTTCCAACAAACGCTCGCCTTTCTGGCATAAGCGACCAAAGTTGGCAGTATGGTCAGCATCGCCTTTTAGCGAGTGACCGTTTGCCCCTATTTGAACCTGGATGCCGCAACCAACACCACAGTATGCACAGTTTGTCTGGATCTGTTTCACCGTTAGCCTCCCATTCAACTCACGAAAGACTAGTGCAACAGATAGGCCAAAATTTAGACAACCATGATTTATAATGAGTTTTTGAAATATAGGTTAAATTTTATCTTTAACCTTTGCGCAACAACAGGGCAAAAAAGTATTCCTCTGAACAAGAATGGTGCAATTTTTCCTTATAAATCATATACCTATAAAGAGGTATATATGGGTTTTCATACCTCTATATAGGTATATTTTATCGATGTAAAATTGAATTTCTATGGTGAAAATAGCGGGTTCACTCACCCAAACGCTCTAGACAACACCGACTCGCTCATCGGGCGTTTACATTGGAGCATTTAAACCCTGAGTGAAATTAATCATTGTGGCTGTCGAATTCACAAAAAAAATGCCGACGTTATGTCGGCATTTTTAAGTAATGGGAAGTAACTGTTATAGAGTTACTTATTTACCCAGAATTTTTTCAGCAGTACGACCATCATCGTGGCAGCCTTCACAAGTTGGGCGCTGACCTACGACTTCATCATGTACTTTGTGGCAATCGTTACACTGCAGTTTGCCATCGTGTGGCTTGTGCACAGCGTCCATATCAGCCAGCGGACCGTGACAGCTCTGGCACTGCTGGAACTCGTATACACCATCAGAAGATGGCGCACCATCTTTATGGCAAGTCTCACAACCACCGCCCATATCGGCGTGGAACTCATTGATCTTCTGATCTGCGGCAAATGCAGCAGGAGACATTGCCAGAGCAGCCAGACTTGCACCAAACAATGCACTTAACAGTTTCTTGCTCATAATCATATCCTCGAGTTTTGACAGCTACTGGGAATTCTTATGTCAGGGTTGACCCCCATCCAGCCGCCAGTAAATAGCACGACTTCAAATTAACTTAGCCAAGCTTTAGGTACTAAGCAAACTAAATTTAAGTCGGCGTTACTTTAACAACAACGGATTAAACAAAATGTGCGCTAAATCAAGTTAACTGCGAACTTGGATGGACTTTTACAAAAATTTTACTTGATAAAACAGTCAGTAATACATTTGACAGCAAACGCTTAATTAAAACTGAAGAAGGCCTAAAAAGACCTTCTTCATGCATGATTTTGTTTCAATTACGCAGCGCTACGTAATGCTTCGATACGCTTCTCTAATGGTGGATGGCTCATAAACAGTTCAGCCATTGAACGCTTACCATTGATGCCAAAGGCGGAGATGGTAGCAGGCATATCACCTACAGCCGGCCCCTGACGCAACCGTTCCAGCGCCGCAATCATCTTGTTACCACCGACCAATTTTGCAGAGCCTGCATCAGCACGAAATTCTCTTACACGAGAGAAGTATGCAACGATAAGCGATGCCAAGATACCAAACAGCATTTCCATCACAAATACCACGCCCATGTACGCAAAGGTGCCAAGACCTTCACCCTCTTCGTCATTATTAGCCACGACATTGCTGACGATACCTGCCACCACCCGCGCGGCAAAGATCACGAAGGTGTTCACCACACCTTGGATGAGGGTTAACGTTACCATGTCACCATTAGCAACGTGACTCATTTCGTGCGCCAGCACCGCCTCAACTTCATCAGCATTCATGCCGTACAATAAACCGGTACTCACCGCGACCAATGAGTTGTCTTTACTCGGTCCGGTAGCAAATGCATTCATCTCTGGTGACTGATAAATTGCCACCTCTGGCATTTTCAGTCCGAGTTGCTGAGCCTGACGCGCAACAGTTTCCACTAACCATCTTTCAGTATTATCACGAGGATTAGTGATAACCTCACACCCCATAGCTTGTTTAGCCATCCATTTAGAAATAGCCAAACTGATAAAGGCACCGCCAAAACCAAATATTGCGGCAAATACCAAAAGCCCTTCCATCGAACGGCTGTTAACACCTAACAACGACATCACAATGGAAGCTACCGCTAAAATAGCTAAGTTTGTCGCTATCAACAGAATCACACGCTTCATATCAGCTCCTGTGCATGAAATCCGCTACATTATCATTTGATACAGACATAATATGTCCAAAATACTGCTTTTCAAGAGAACGTCAGATTAATTTATGTTTATTTAAGCGTAAGTCCGCGGCCTCATTGCAGAATGGCTGCAGTCTAGAAACCACTGATTAAACCAAACTTAATAGAACATGAGCATTCACTGAAGTGATAGCGGCAAGCCGTTGTTGCTGTGTAATGCTTTTTGCTAAGATGGACAGACCAATTGACCAGTCAGGACGACTGTATGGCATTTAATGCATTATTACTGAGTAGTTCCAGAGTTGGCAACACTCCCTACCTAGCACACGCCCTAAGTTATATTGAGCCGCTTACTGTATCTGCACGCAAGTGGATCTTTATCCCCTATGCGGGTGTCAGCATGACTTATGACACCTATCTGGAAGCCGTAGTCAATGGGCTGGCTCCACTAAAATTAGATATATCGTCAATTCACCAATATGGCGATCCTAAGCAGGCAATACGTGATGCTGACGGTATTCTGGTGGGCGGTGGTAACACCTTCCATTTACTGCATGAGTTATATCGTTACGATTTGCTGCATCTTATCCGAGAACAAACTGCAGCGGGTAAACCGTACATTGGCTGGAGTGCCGGCTCAAATATCGCGGGGCTGAGCATTCGAACCACCAATGACATGCCGATTATTGAACCGCCGTCATTTACTGCGCTTGGATTGCTACCATTCCAAATCAACCCACATTACAGCAATGTGACCTTACCTGGTCATAATGGCGAATCTAGAGCGCAACGGATCCTGGAATTTACTTGTGTTGATCCACAAACACCGGTACTGGGAATTCAGGAAGGTTCCGCATTAAGGCTACAAGACGATAAGCTATCGCTGCTAGGCGATAAAGACGCGTATTTATTCAGTGGTGTGGAGCAGGAAATACCGGTACCAATCGGCAGCGATCTGTCACATATGCTACTTTCTGCTATTTGATGAGTCTGCGTTTAAAGAGCCATCTGATACGATGGCTCTTTAAACGCGATCAATTAACGCTGCTGCATTAATGGCGTTAAATCTAAATAACTCGCCATGTCCTCAACCGATGGCTCTGTCAGATGCGGTATAACGCCGAGACACGGTGACTGCATCATTTGTTTGAGGCTTGCCAAATTTTCTTCAAATCTTGCCATATCAGCCTGAGCCCGATTTGCCACCCAACCGGCGACTTGTAGGCCATCAGCGCGCACCAATTCCTCCGTCATCACAGCGTGATTCAAGCAGCCGAGTTTCATTCCCACGACGATGATCACCGGCATCGCCAACGCTACCACGGTTTCAGACAGGTAACGGTTATCACCAAGGGGCAGTCGCCAACCACCGGCACCTTCCACCAAACAAAAATCCGCCATGGCATACTGGGTCAGATCTAGCTGCGCAAATACTTCCTCCGGGCTTAAATCTACCCCGATATCGGCAGCAGCAATATGCGGTGCGATGGCTGGTTCGAAAGTGAAGGGATTAATTTTGTTGTAGTCCAGCTTCAGCGTCGACTCGGCAATGAGCATCCGCGCATCAGCATTACGCAAACCGTCGGCGGTGCGCTCGCACCCGGAAGCGATAGGTTTTACACCCACGGTTTTCATGCGGTATGAAGTGCGTGCTTTATGCAGCATTGCCGCAGCTACGTGAGTCTTGCCACTGTCGGTATCAGTACCTGTGACAAAAAAAATCATGATGTTTTCCCTAAAAATACCGCCCTTATTCAGTTGCAAGCGGTGATCAATACAATGTTATACGTTAGCGGTATTCCCCTCGCCGTTCTCAGTGATTCAGCCGTTTGTTGTAATTGTTGCCAGCGTTGACGACCACGCAATCCGCGATGTGTCGCTATCATCGACGCGCCAACGCCTTTTAAGGAATACAGTAAGCTTCTGAGATCATCGAAGTAGCAAGTTAATTCCTGTTGTTCAACGTGCAGAGTCTGCCAATCCACCGAACTAAACTGATGTGATATTTCACCAACGCCAGCAAATTTTTTGCGCGACAGG
This sequence comes from Shewanella sp. A32, assembly GCF_029167175.1. NCBI lineage: Bacteria > Pseudomonadati > Pseudomonadota > Gammaproteobacteria > Alteromonadales > Shewanellaceae > Shewanella > Shewanella sp. A32. The sequence goes on along the minus strand of NZ_JARFTS010000008.1, from coordinate 112,271 downwards.
CCTAACATAGACAGTTGCGGCAAACTGTTGCCTGCGACCAGAGACAATCGCGCTTTAGCGCCGGTACGCAAAACCCGCTTAAGTTCACGCGCGACAGCCCCAAGATCCTCGCACCATTGTAAAGCCAGATTAGAATAAACTGCATCAAACATTCTGTTTTTAAATGGTAAATTCTGAGCGTCAGCACATATTGGCGAATAGGTTGGGAAATCAATCCTTAGCTTTTTTAGCATCGCGGGTGCGATATCTAAGGCTGTAACACGCTCGGGTTGAAATGAAGAAAATGCAGTGCCGGGTCCGCAGCCAAGATCTAACCAATGCCCCCCCTGACAAGCCATACCATCCAACAACATACGAGCAGTCATGCGCTGCACGGTATCGTGTTCACCGTAGATAGAGGCCGCGCGGGAAAACCTTGCCGCCACTTGCATTATTTCAGCATTCATCACAACATTCCGCGATTGCCTTGGCCAGATCGATGAGTTGCTGTGGCTGATGGGCAGCGCTTAGCGTCAGCCGCAAACGCCCCTGGCCATGCGGCACGGTTGGAGGCCGAATAGCACCGACCAGAAAACCACGTTGCTGTAATTTGTTGGCCACCAGCATAACTCTGGCACTATCGCCCAGTACTAACGGCTGAATGGCACTGCGCGATGCCATCAGCGTAATATTCCTGCGTTGACATTCGTCATGAAATAACTGGATATTTTCGTTGAGCCGCTGCTGCAAGTGACCATCTAACGCCAATGCCAATGCTTGAGAAACTCCGGCACAGGCGGCCGGAGCCAGCGCAGTCGAATAGATATACTCGCGTGCATTAGCCACCAAATAGTCAATGAGGGTCTGCGAGCCGAGAATGGCGGCGCCCTGTCCCCCCAAAGCTTTTCCAAAGGTCACTAATCGAGCAAATGGTTTAACCGATAAAGAGTCACTTAATAAGAAGCCATGAGCATCGTCTATGATGAGCGGACTTTGATAACGTTGGCATAATTCAGCTAACGCTCCCATCGGAGCTTCATCACCGTCCATGCTGAAAATTGATTCAGTGACTAACGCGCTGCCTGGCGCTTTAGCCAGTTGTCGCTCTGCTGCGTCGATATCATTGTGAGGGAAGCGCTTAAGGGTGACTTGATGATCCCGTAACGCATCGATCATGGATGCATGGATCAATTTGTCGGCAACAACAGTATCTTCTGCGGCAAACAGCGTTTTCAGCAACGCAGCATTACCCGCAAAACCACTTGAGAGCAGTAACGCTGCCTCAGCACCAGATGCCGCACAGAGTTGCTGCTCCAGCATCGCATGAGCCTCGCTATAGCCACTGACTAACGGTGAGGCAGTACTGCCTGCACCATATGTTGCTAATGCGGCGGTTTGCGCTGCAATCACCTGTGGGTGCGAGGCCAAACCAAGATAGTCATTCCCAGCAAAATCGACCAGCGGCTTACCATTGCGCACTAATAACCGTGGAGACCCCGCGATGGGCGTGGTCATTTGACGGTCACGCCATAAACCAGCGTCTTGCAATTGTTGCTTACGAGTTTCAATACGTTGTAACAGCGTCATAGCAGTACCCAGAATTACAGCGCTCCGGCATCATAGAACTGGCCACTGACTTTATCTGCAACCGCTTTGGCATGATTTACCGCATGTTTCAGTTCTGTGCCTTCATCTTCCACCATCGCGGCTTGTCCCTGCTCGGGTTTTACCCCAAGACGACGAAAGAGGTTCATATCATCGTTTTCCTCGGGATTAGTAGTTGTTAACAATTTACAGCCGTAAAAAATGGAATTAGCGCCAGCGAAGAAACACATTGCCTGCAGTTCGTCGGTCATTTTTTCCCGTCCAGCCGATAACCGAACTCGTGACAATGGCATCATGATGCGTGCGACGGCAATGGTTCTGACGAACTCAAGTGGGTCCAGATCCTGTTGTTGTGCCAACGGCGTACCAGTAACTTTCACCAGCATGTTAATCGGTACAGAATCTGGATGTTTTGGCATATTGGCCAACTGCTGCAGCAAGCCGGCGCGATCGGTGACCGTTTCACCCATGCCGACAATGCCGCCTGAACACACTTTCATGCCAGCAGCGCGAACACGTTCCAGCGTGTCTAATCGATCCTGGTAGGTGCGAGTGGTGATGATATCGCCATAAAATTCCGGCGATGTATCGAGATTGTGATTGTAATAATCCAATCCGGCGTCAGCCAGTTCTTGCGCCTGCTGAGCATCTAGCATTCCCAGTGTCATGCAGGTCTCCAATCCCAGCGCTTTTACTTCTTTCACGATTTGTGTCAGATATGGCATGTCACGCTGTTTAGGATTGCGCCATGCGGCGCCCATACAGAAACGTGTAGCTCCCGCGGCTTTGGCACTGCGAGCTTCAGTGACAACCTTTTCCAGTTCTAGCAGACGTTCCTGCTCCAGCCCGGTGTCATAACGCGCACTTTGTGGACAATATTTACAGTCCTCAGGACACGCGCCGGTTTTGATAGACAACAGCCGACTTACCTGGATCTCATTTGGATTAAAATGTTGCCGATGCAGTGTATGTGCCTGAAACAATAAATCATTCATTGGCAAAGCAAAAAGTGCTTCGATTTCTTCACGCTGCCAATCATGGCGTAATTGCATCTGCGACATAAACACGGGTTCCTATTGAATACTCATACCAATAGCCAAGGCGACTTGAAGGCCTTACTAAATTTGGCTAGCATACCCGTGCGCCGACGTTAGTCAACGCCATTTATTTTAACAGGTTTACATCTGGTTATAATATGAACAATATTGATTATGCATTTGATCGGCAACATCTGTGGCACCCATACAGTTCCATGTCTCACCCAGCACCGGTGTTTGGTATTGCTTCGGCATCAGGCGCAACGTTGGTTCAGGAAAACGGCAAGCAGTTGATTGATGGCACCAGCTCCTGGTGGGCTTGCATCCATGGTTATCAGCATCCCGTTATCGTCGATGCCATGCAACAGCAGTTACAACGACTGAGTCACGTGATGTTTGGCGGTATCACTCATGAGAGTGCCATTGAACTTAGTCGGCAATTATTAGCATTATTGCCCCGGTCATTGACGAAAGTGTTCCTGGCCGATTCCGGCTCGATCGCGGTGGAAGTCGCGCTGAAAATGGCATTGCAATATTGGCAAGGTCGTAACGTTCCGCAAAAGCAAAAAATTCTCACCATTCGTCATGGTTATCATGGTGATACGTTTGCAGCAATGAGTGTATGTGACCCCGAGGAAGGCATGCACACCATGTTTGGTGACAATGTCACACCGCAATTATTTGCCCCGGCCCCTAAAAGCCGCTTTGGTGAACCGTTATGCCAGTCTGATATTGATGGTTTACAACAAGTACTGGAACAACATCATCAGCAAATTGCCGCGCTTATCCTGGAACCGGTAATGCAGGGCGCTGGCGCGATGTGGTTTTACAGTGCTGACTATCTTAAACTGGCACGACAACTGTGTAATAAGTACCAGGTATTATTAATTGCGGATGAGATTGCCACCGGATTTGGTCGTACCGGAGCGCTATTTGCCTGTGATCATGCGGGCATTTCCCCTGACATTATGTGTGTTGGCAAAGCCCTCACCGGCGGTTACATCAGCTTGGCTGCTACAGTGTGCAATGATGAAGTCGCTGCGGGTATTAACCAATCGCCCGCAGGCGTCTTTATGCATGGTCCAACATTTATGGCCAACCCACTCGCCTGTAGTGCGGCGCGCGCCAGTCTGTCACTGATGGCGTCTGGGAAATGGCACCAGCAAGTCAGGACGATTGAGGCCCAGATGCGCCAGGAATTAGCTGCGGCGCATTCATTACCCGCCGTGAAAGATGTTCGCGTTTTAGGTGCGGTGGGCGTACTTGAGCTGCATGAGCCCGTGAATACTGGCGTGCTGCAAGCAGAGTTTGTTAAACGTGGGGTGTGGGTGCGTCCATTTAGTCGGTTTATCTACATTATGCCACCATACATCATTGCAGCTGAGCAACTTAGTCAACTGACTCAGGCAATGATTGAAGTTGCAACATTACTTCCGCAAATACAGCAACATTCCCACCAGCAAACACTCAGCCATGGGTGACTACTCACCGCCCTTAATCGGGTGATGCTTCTTATTTCGTTAGCCGTTGCTCGATAGTATCGAGACTTACGCAGCTTCCATAAGCAAAAACGACCGTCCAGCCGCTTTTAATTCCAGAATCCCTTTATCACGGATATTAAGAGCGGCATTTAAGTCCCGATCTATATCCGGTGTTCCGCAGTTAGGGCAATCCCACTGACGAACTGATAATGGCATTTCTTCCATTTTATGACCGCAGCAATGGCAAGTTTTAGAGCTGGCATACCACTGATCTATTTTTATCAGGTGCTTGCCTTGCTCCTTTGCCTTATATTCCAGCTTATTAATAAAACTGTTCCAGCTTGCATCAGCAATATGCTTTGCCAATTTGCGTTTTTTCATCATATTGGCTGATTTCAGAGTCTCTACGATTATTGCTTGGTTTTCGTCAACAAGGGTTCGACTGAGTTTATGTTGAAAATCAGCGCGAGCGTTCGCTACTTTTTCATGGCACTTGGCAACCAGCAAACGGGCTTTAGCCCTGTTTGCACTGCCTTTTTTCTTTCTTGATAACTTGCGTTGTTTGCGTCTGAGATTCTGTTCAGCAAGTTTTACAAATCGAGGGTTCGCAGTCTTTCTGCCATTGGATTGAATTGCAAAATGAGATAAGCCTAGATCGATACCTGTAACCTTACTCACCGAATGTATAAGGCTAGGCATTTCTATTCCATCATCAACAAGAATAGAGGCGTAGAACTTGCCTACTTTGCTTAGACTGACAGTAATGCTCTTTACTTGCCCGATAATCTCTCGGTGGATATTTGCCTTTACTGGCTGCATCTTTGGCAGCTTAATCGCGGTATCCAACACTTTAACACCGACACAGTGATAACTTGATTGCTTGCCGTGTCTGCGTTTGAACTGCGGATATTTTGCTTTTAGCTTCGGGTTAAAGAAATTGTCGAAAGCGGTATGCAGATTAATGACCGATTGCTGCAACGCAATGGAATCGAACTGCTTGAGCCATTGATATTTTCGTGATTTTTTCGCCGCAGCAAGCAATGGCTTTAAGTCCTTTTTAGGGCTTAAAGATACACCATGCTTGCGGTACATGTGAGACTTAATATGCAGGGCTTTGTTATACGCAAAACGCACAGCACCAAACTGAGCGATTAAAAACTCAGCTTGCTCTGATGTTGGGTAAATGCGTACTTTCGTTGCTCTTAACATAAACTCAACACTGGATAGATATACAGATATCATACCGAAGAAAGGATTTTTCTCAAGCCGTTCTCACTGCTTGAGAAGCGCCTTATATCCCCGCCCGCATTGGCCGAGGGTTTACGGCGCAATTGCTAACATCCGTGACGGAATAAACTGGCGACAGAGGTCACCAGTTTATTTTTCTAACCACTAGGTCTTAGAAAACAAACTTCCTTTCAAGATCTTATCTACAACTCCCGGCACTATTTCGCTGGCTTTTCCTTGATAATGCAGGTGAAACAAACTGTGAGGTTCTTTAGCGGTAATATTCACTTCTGCCGTTAAGGCACCATGGTGATTAGCAATATCGACAAAGCCTGCAGCAGGATAAACCGTGCCCGATGTTCCAATAGCAATGAACAAATCGCAAAGCTCTAACTCGTCATGAATGCGATCCATACTGATAGGGATTTCACCGAACCAGACAATGTGAGGTCTTAGACGTTGCGCAGGAATACAGCATGTACAACAATTCTCTGGGCCAAACGGTTCATCCAAGGTAAAAATCTGTCCCGAACGGGGACAACGGCCTTTTCCCAGCTCGCCATGCATATGCAACAATTTACGGTTACCGGCACGTTCATGTAAGTTATCCACGTTCTGCGTCACCAGCAACAACTTACCAGGAAACTCCTGCTCAAGTCTGGCTAACGCTTCATGTGCGGCATTTGGCTTTACCGCGGCGTCATTCAATTGTTCCCAACGATGATTGTAAAACTGCTCAACTAATTCAGGATCTCGCTGGTAACCTTCTGGTGTTGCCACATCCTCTATGCGATGTTCCTCCCATAAGCCATCCTGATCGCGAAAAGTCTTCAGGCCGGACTCTGCAGAAATGCCGGCACCAGTAAGTACAACAATGTGATGGTACATCCCCTACCCCTGTTGTTTTTTTGTCATCTTGCATGTTGCCCCATACAGGAACAATTGTGCCTTGGTATAACCACACCAGAATTAATGGTAAAAACCAGCTTTTACCACAAGGAACGATAAATGGGTAACAGATGCTCGCAAAAACGCCAACAAAGGTTTAAGTTTTTGAATAAGCCCCATATAATGAAATCTACTATCCAATTCCGAACCGCTAGTTCAACAAAGGGTTCCGCAAGAAGAGATAAACCATGACAGATGGAAATCAGGCACTAAAAAAAGCTGGATTGAAAGTCACCCTGCCTCGGGTCAAGATCCTCGAACTGATGCAGGGTCCAGAAAATCAGCACATCAGTGCTGAAGATCTGTATAAAAAATTGCTGGACATGGGTGAAGAGATAGGACTGGCGACGGTTTATCGAGTGCTAAACCAGTTTGATGATGCTGGTATTGTGACACGCCACCATTTTGAAAGCGGTAAAGCAGTCTTCGAACTGGCAACCCAAGAGCATCATGATCATCTGGTATGTCTGACATGCGGTAAAGTGATGGAATTTACTGACGAAGTGATAGAACGCCGTCAAAAAGAGATTGCCAGCAAACATAATATTAAACTGACCAACCACAGCTTGTATCTTTACGGTGTCAGTACCGATGGTAAATGCGATCACGGCGAAGAGTAATCATCTCAGCAGATGAATGCTGTAAAGTGGGTCAGAGCCTGATTCGCTTAACTTACAAAAAAGGCACCTTTCGGTGCCTTTTTTAATGCCGATTGGATATTACCAACCAGTCTTTTCACGCAGCGCTTTACCAATGTCAGCCAGAGAGCGAACAGTCGTCACGCCAGCGGCTTCCAATGCAGCAAACTTATCAGCTGCAGTACCTTTACCACCGGCAATAATGGCACCAGCATGTCCCATGCGCTTACCCGCAGGAGCAGTCACCCCAGCAATGTATGACACAACGGGCTTAGTCACATTGGCTTTAATGTATGCTGCAGCTTCTTCTTCTGCAGTACCACCGATTTCACCGATCATGACAATGGCTTCAGTCTGAGGATCGTTCTGGAACATTTCCAGCACGTCGATGAAGTTAGTGCCAGGAATTGGGTCACCACCGATACCTACACAGGTAGATTGACCAAAGCCTTCATCGGTAGTTTGTTTTACTGCTTCATAAGTCAGAGTACCGGAACGAGATACAATACCTACTTTACCAGGCTTGTGGATATGACCAGGCATGATGCCGATTTTGCATTCGCCGGGGGTGATAACACCAGGGCAGTTAGGACCGATCATGCGTACACCAGTCTGTTCCAACTTCACTTTAACCTGCAGCATATCCAGTGTAGGAATACCTTCGGTGATACAAACAATCAGCTGAATACCGCTATCGATGGCTTCAAGGATGGCATCTTTACAGAAAGGGGCGGGAACATAAATCACCGACGCAGTTGCACCAGTGCCAGCAACAGCATCTTTTACGGTATTAAATACTGGCAGGCCCAGATGAGTAGAACCACCTTTACCAGGTGACACACCGCCAACCAGTTGAGTACCGTAGGCCAATGCCTGTTCAGAGTGGAAAGTGCCTTGACCGCCAGTGAAACCCTGACAGATAACCTTGGTATCTTTATTGACTAAAACTGACATTATTTGCCCTCCACAGCTTTAACTACTTGCTGAGCAGCGTCGGTCAGACTCTTGGCAGCAATAATGTCCAGACCGGATTCAGCGAGCACCTTGGCACCCAATTCGGCGTTGGTACCTTCAAGACGCACGACAACGGGTACGTTAACACCAACGTCTTTCACGGCACCGATAATACCTTCCGCGATCATGTCACAACGCACGATACCGCCGAAGATATTAACCAGTACGGCTTTCACATTGCTGTCTGACAGAATGATCTTGAATGCTTCTGATACACGTTCCTTAGTTGCACCGCCACCAACATCGAGGAAGTTAGCTGGTTTACCGCCGTGCAGATTGACAATGTCCATAGTCCCCATTGCCAGACCAGCACCATTCACCATACAGCCGACGTTACCGTCGAGTGCCACGTAGTTCAGTTCGAATTTAGCCGCATGAGCTTCGCGTGGGTCATCCTGTGAAGGATCGTGCATATCTTTGATTTTTGGCTGGCGGAACAGCGCGTTGCTATCAACACCGATCTTACCGTCCAGGCAATGCAGGTTGCCTTCGGTAGTGATAACCAGTGGGTTGATTTCCAGCAATGCAAAATCATAATCCAGGAACATGGTCGCCAGACCCATAAAGATCTTGGTGAACTGTTTTACCTGATTAGCATTCAGCCCCAGTTTGAACGCCAGATCACGACCTTGAAAAGGCTGAGGGCCAGTAATTGGATCAATTACCGCTTTATGGATCAGCTCTGGCGTTTCTTCAGCAACTTTCTCAATTTCCACGCCACCTTCGGTAGATGCCATAAACACTACACGACGGGAAGCACGGTCAACCACAGCACCCAGATACAGTTCATTAGCGATGTCAGTACAGCTTTCTACCAAAATTTTAGCAACTGGCTGTCCTTTTTCATCGGTTTGATAAGTAACCAGATTCTTGCCTAGCCATTTTTCAGCAAAGGCGCGGATCTCTTCTTTATCTCCGGTTACCTTTACACCGCCAGCCTTACCGCGGCCACCGGCATGCACCTGACATTTTACGACCCATTTGTCGCCACCAATGTGTCCAGCTGCTTCCACAGCTTCCTGAGGGGTATCGCAAGCGAAGCCCTCAGACACTGGTAAACCATATTCAGCAAATAAGGCTTTTGCCTGATACTCATGCAAATTCATGATGATTTATCCGTTTACAACGTTTCAGTCCAACTGGCCCGCGAACGGGCCAGCTACGAGATCACTGCCTGTAGTCCCCCTTACAGGTCAAGCAGCAGACGGGTTGGGTCTTCCAGTAAATCCTTGACGGTCACTAGGAAACCAACTGACTCACGACCATCAACGATACGGTGGTCATAGGAAAGAGCCAGGTACATCATGGGCAGGATTTCCACCTGACCATTTACAGCCATCGGACGATCTTTAATCGCGTGCATACCCAGAATTGCGCTCTGTGGCAAATTCAGGATTGGTGTAGACATCAGGGAGCCGAATACACCGCCGTTAGTGATGGTAAAGTTACCGCCCATCATATCGTCAACGGTCAACTTACCGTCGCGGCCTTTGATAGCGAGATCGCGGATGGCTTTTTCCATATCAGCCAGAGTCAAGGTATCGGTATCACGCAGTACTGGCGTTACCAGACCACGTGGGGTAGATACCGCAATGCTGACATCGAAATAGTTGTGATACACCAAATCGTCACCATCAATGGACGCATTCACTTCTGGATAACGTTTCAGTGCTTCAGTTACCGCTTTTACATAGAACGACATAAAGCCAAGACGGATACCGTGCTTTTTCTCAAATACGTCTTGATATTTCTTACGAATATCCATGATTGGCTTCATGTTGACTTCGTTAAATGTGGTCAACATCGCGGTAGAGTTTTTTGCTTCCAGCAGACGAGTAGCAATGGTCTTGCGCAGACGAGTCATGGGCACACGTTTCTCACTACGATCGCCAGCCAGCTCTACTGGTGCGGGGGCCGCTGCAGGGGCAGCCTTTCCAGCAGATTTCACATAGGCTTCTACGTCTTCTTTAGTGATACGGCCGCCGACACCGGTACCTTTAACTTTGCTAGGGTCTACGTTATGTTCAGCAACCAAACGGCGTACAGAGGGACTCAGCGCATCGTTGCTTTCTTCAGCAGCAACCGCTTCAGCTTTTGGTGCGCTGGCTTCGGCCTGGGCTTTAGTCACTTCTTGACCAACAACGGCACCGGGTTCAAATTTGGCGATCACTTGTTCAGCCAGTACGGTTTCACCTTCCTGAGCCAAAAATTCACTGATGCAACCGTCTTCCGGCGCAACCACTTCCAGTACAACTTTGTCGGTTTCGATGTCCACCAGATTCTGATCACGGGTCACCGCCTCACCGGGCTTCACATGCCAGGTGGCAATAGTCGCATCGGCTACGGATTCTGGCAGAACTGGTACCTTGATTTCGATACTCATGGAACGCTTTCCTTTTTAAAAAATTTATTACTTCAGATTTAATGCGCTGATAATCAAAGATTCTTGCTGGTGCGTATGCAACTCAGGATAACCACAAGCTGGCGCTGCCGAAGCTTCACGGCCAGCATAACTCAGCTGTGCACCTTTAGGGATTGCGGTCCAGAAATGATGCTGGCTGCAATACCAAGCGCCTTGGTTCTGAGGTTCTTCCTGACACCAAACAAAATCTTTCACATGCTGGTAATCGGCCAGCACTTTTGCCAGTTCTTCATGCGGGAACGGATACAGCTGTTCAATACGAATAATGGCAACGTTATCAATATTCTCTTTACGGCGGCGTTCCAGCAGTTCGTAGTAGACTTTACCGCTACAGAAAACTACACGGTCAACCTTAGTTGGGTCCAAACTGTCAACTTCAGCAATGACGTTCTGGAAAGTCCCTTCGGCCAGTTCCTCTAATGAGGAAACTGCCAGCGGATGACGTAACAACGATTTAGGTGACATCACCACTAACGGACGACGCATAGGACGTACAACCTGACGCCGTAGCATGTGGTAGACCTGCGCTGGCGTTGAAGGTACACACACTTGCATGTTGTGGTTAGCGCATAACTGCAGGAAACGCTCCAGACGCGCACTGGAATGTTCAGGCCCCTGACCTTCATAACCGTGAGGCAACAACATGGTGAGACCACACAAACGGCCCCACTTCTGTTCACCAGAAGACAGGAACTGGTCAATCACGACCTGCGCACAGTTAGCAAAGTCACCAAACTGTGCTTCCCAAATACCCAAACCTTCCGGCTCAGCAGTGGCGTAACCGTATTCAAATGCCAGCACGGACGCTTCTGATAATACGGAGTCATTGATATCAAATGGGCCCTGCTTGTCAGCAACATTACGCAACGGCAGATAGGTAGTGCCGTCATTCTGATTATGCAGTACGGAATGGCGATGGAAGAAAGTACCACGGCCGGAGTCTTGACCACTGATCCTTACCCGTTTACGCAATTCAAGAATTGTTGCATAAGCCAGAGTCTCAGCAGCCCCCCAGTCCAGTAATTTCTCACCGGCAGCCATGGACTTACGATCAGAATAGATTTTCTCGACCCGCGACTGCAGTTTAAAGCCTTCTGGCACATCACTGATTTTACTTGCCAGCTCTTTTAAATGTTCCAGAGGTACGGTGGCATCGTAGACTTCATCCCACTCACGATTCAAGTAAGGAGTCCAGTCCACAGTGTGCAGCGTCATTGGCCGCCACTCTTTAACTACACAGTCGCCTTTATCCAAGGCATCGCGATAATCGTTGACCATCGCAGTGACTTCTTCAGCTGAAATACTTTGCTGGTTGATCAGATTATCGGCATAGATCTTACGTGTGGTGGGATGCTTTTTAATCTTGCTATACATCAGCGGCTGAGTGGCACTTGGTTCATCCGCTTCGTTGTGACCATGACGACGGTAACAAACCAGATCGATTAAAATGTCACGTTTAAAGGTATTACGGAAATCGACTGCCAACTGTGCAATGAAGGCAACCGCTTCTGGATCATCTGCATTGACGTGGAAAATTGGTGCCTGCACCATCTTGGCGATATCAGTAGAATATTCGGTAGAACGCACGTCCTGGTGATTAGAGGTAGTAAAGCCCACCTGGTTATTCACCACAATCCGGATGGAACCACCAACTTTATATGCCCGAGTTTGGGACATGTTGAAAGTTTCCTGGACGATGCCCTGACCGGTAATAGCTGAATCACCATGAATAGTGATTGGCATCACCTGCAAACCATCGGTACAACCACGGCGATCCTGACGCGCCCGGACAGAACCCATGACGACCGGATTAACAATTTCCAGATGTGAAGGGTTAAACGCCAACGCCAGATGGACATTGCCACCGGGAGTTTCGAAATCAGATGAGAAGCCCTGATGGTATTTCACGTCACCAGAACCTAAATTGTCATGGTGTTTTCCGGCAAATTCGTCAAACAATTCTGCAGGACGTTTACCGAGAATGTTGACCAGCACGTTCAGTCGGCCACGGTGAGCCATACCGATAACAATCTCTTTCGTACCTGCATCACCGGAGCGATAAATAATCTCACGCAGCATAGGTACCAGCGTGTCACCACCTTCCAGTGAGAAACGCTTAGCTCCGGGGAATTTTGCCCCGAGATATTTTTCCATACCCTCGGCAGCATTCAGCCCTTCAAGAATACGGTGTTTTACTTTTTGGTCGTAACTGGCCTTACCAAGTGTTGGTTCAAGACGATGCTGGATCCAACGTTTCTCTTCGGTATCGGTGATATGCATGTATTCTGCGCCGATGGAACCACAGTAGGTTGCCTTCAACGAATTCAGCAAATCTGCCAGTTTCATGGTTTCGCCACCATGGTCAAATGACCCGGTGTTGAATTCACGCTGCATATCCTCGGCGGTTAAACCGTGGAAGGCCGGATCCAATTCCGCAACCTTATCACGCTTCCACAACTCCAATGGGTCGAGGTTAGCATTTTGGTGACCACGGAAACGATAGGCGTTAATGAGCTGCAGAACCTTAACCTGCTTAGCATCCACTTCGGGATCGGACACTCTAGCGGCACCTTTATGGCGCCCTTCCGTAGCGAGAGAACGGAAATAGTCACGGATCTTGGAGTGGGCTGCTTCCGGTACATCGGATGACGCACCATTGACGGGAGGGAGGTTATCAAAAACCGCACGCCAGTCTGCGGAGACTGACTCTGGGTCTTCTTGATAGGCTTCATACATCTCTTCTACATAGGTCGAGTTCGCCCCATTCAAGTGGGAGGATTCGAGCCAAGCTTTCATGATGCCTTGGTGCATTTCTGTTCCTTTAAATCTTGCTATAGGTGCATTGCCTGATGTTCATCAGATAAAGACCGCCAGAGAAATCTCCGTATTGCGCGGCAAGTTGTTGTCCTTTACATACAAAATAGAGCCACCTCTCCGCTAGGAAGAAGTGACTCTAGACGAGCCTATACCATTATGGATGATTGGCTGTCTTCTTGCATTTATACCGCCCGTTTCAACAACATGGACTTGATATGTCCAATAGCTTTGGTTGGATTCAACCCTTTTGGACATACATCAACACAGTTCATGATCCCGTGACAACGGAATACGCTATATGCGTCATCTAAATCCGCCAGTCGTTCTTCAGTTGCAGTATCACGACTGTCGATCAGGAAACGATATGCGTGTAGCAAACCGCTAGGACCAACGAACTTATCGGGATTCCACCAGAATGACGGACATGCAGTAGAACAACAAGCACACATAATACACTCGTACAACCCATCCAAATGTGCGCGTTCTTCAGGAGATTGCAAATGCTCACGTACTGGTTGCTTACCATCATTGATCAGGTAAGGTTTAATCTTTTCATACTGTTTGTAGAACTGAGTCAGGTCGACCACGAGATCACGCACCACCGGCATACCCGGTAATGGCCGGATTTCCAGCTTGCTACCTTTAAAGGAAGATACGTGAGTGATACAGGCCAGACCGTTTTTACCGTTCATATTCATGCCGTCAGAGCCACAAACCCCTTCACGACATGAGCGGCGAAAAGCTAACGATGGATCCTGCTCTTTGAGCTTCAACAGCACGTCCAGTACCATCAGGTCAGAGCCGTCTGGTATTTCCAAGCTGTAATCCTGCATGTAGGGCTTAGTATCTACATCAGGATTGTAACGATAAACTGCGATATCCAATTTCATCTGTACAACTCCTTAGTAGGTACGTTTCTTCGGTGGAAACGCTTCACGGAACTTCGGTGCCATGTTGACTGGACGACGATTCATGGTCTCGCTGACCGGATCAAACAGACTGTGACATAGCCAGTTAGCATCATCACGCTCAGGATAATCCTCACGGCTGTGAGCCCCACGGCTTTCAGTACGGTAATTTGCCGCATAAGCCGATGCGATTGCAGTCGCCATCAAGTTATCGAGTTCCAGACATTCAATACGCTGGGTGTTGAATTCTTTGGAGTTGTCAGACAGCTTGGCATTTGCCAGACGCTGACGGATCTGCTGCAGCTCCTCCAGACCTTCCGCCATGGCTTCACCGGTGCGGAATACGGAGAAGTGCATCTGCATACACATCTGCAAATCTTTACGGATTTTGAACGGGTCTTCGCCGTCTTTATTGCTTTCCCAGCGATTCAGACGTTCGAGCGACTTATTGATCTCTTCTTCAGTAGCGGCTTTAGGGCTTTCACCATCTTTCAGCACTTCGCCGAGATGATGGCCTGCAGCACGACCGAAAACAACTAAGTCTAACAGGGAGTTACCACCTAAACGGTTGGCACCATGCACAGATACACAGGCAATTTCGCCGACAGCGAACAAACCTTTTACATCCTGTTCAGTACCGTCTTCATTACGATGGATAACCTGACCGGTAACACGGGTTGGCAAGCCACCCATCATATAGTGACAGGTTGGAATTACTGGAATTGGACCATCAGCCGGATCGATATGAGCAAAAGTACGGGACAATTCGCATACGCCAGGCAAACGGGCCTCAAGAGTTTCTTTACCCAGATGATCAAGTTTTAGCTTCAGATGTGGACCGATATCACCGTCGACACAGCCACGACCTTCACGAATTTCAGTCATCATCGCGCGAGCAACAACGTCACGAGAAGCAAGGTCTTTCGCATTGGGCGCATAACGTTCCATAAAACGTTCGCCATCCTTGTTCAGCAGGTAACCACCTTCACCACGGCACCCTTCAGTTACCAGCACACCAGCGCCAGCAATCCCTGTAGGATGGAACTGCCACATTTCCATGTCCTGCAGCTGCACGCCTGCGCGGGAAGCCATACCGACGCCATCACCCGTATTAATGTGGGCATTCGTAGTCGACGCAAAAATACGACCTGCACCACCGGTAGCCAAAACCGTTGCCTTGGCCTTGAAGTACACGATATCGCCGGTTTCGATTTCCATCGCAGTGCAACCGACAATGGCACCGTCTTCATTTTTTACCAGATCCAGTGCATACCATTCAGAAAACACCTGAGTTTTGTTTTTTACGTTCTGCTGGTACAGGCAGTGCAATAATGCGTGTCCGGTACGGTCTGCAGCTGCAGCCGTACGAGCGGCTTGTTCACCACCAAAATTCCTGGATTGACCACCAAAGGGACGTTGATAGATTTTACCGTTATCGAAACGAGAAAAAGGCAGGCCCATATGTTCCAGCTCAATAATCGCTTCAGGACCAGTCTGGCACATATACTCGATTGCATCCTGATCACCGATAAAGTCTGAACCTTTCACAGTGTCGTACATATGGTATTGCCAGTTGTCCTCGTGGGCGTTACCCAGCGCTACTGTAATGCCCCCTTGAGCCGATACGGTATGAGAACGAGTTGGAAATACTTTAGACAAAAGCGCACAGCTCTTGCCTTCTTTAGAAATCTGTAGCGCAGCACGCATACCAGCACCACCGGCACCGATAACAACTGCATCAAATTCACGAACTGGAATAGCCACTTAAACCCCCCAGACAATCAGTATGCCGGCTGCCAGGTAAACAAAGGCAGTCACCACAAATACAAACTGCAATACCCCACGCAGCGAAATGTTCTTGACGTAGTCAGTGAGCACCTGCCAGACACCAATCCAAGCGTGGATCAGCAGCGCAATCAAGGCTAGCAAAGTGAACACTTTCATTGGCATAGCAGCAAACAAACCATGCCAAACATCATAGGTGAGAGGAGAACTTACTGCGGCAAATGCGACAAGGAATACGGCATAGGATGCCAATATAACTGCACTTGCTCGCAACATAATAAAATCATGGACACCACTGCGCCCAAAACTTGCTGCGTTGGTTACCATACCCATACTCCCGCCAACACTGAAAATATAATTGCCAGTATAAACACTGCCTTAGCAGAGGCTTTACCAGATGCTAGTTCTTCCCAGCGACCGGTATCCATCACCAGGTGGCGAAGACCGCCCAACAGGTGATAGCCAAGTACAGTAAGGATGCCCCACAGGATAAACTTTACAAAGAAGCTATCGAGCATGGTTTGCACATGGTTAAAGCTCTCGGCGGACTGTAATGAGGCATTTAATAGCCACAACAGAATACCGACAGCAAATAACATGATGACACCAGAGACACGGTGGAGGATGGATGCGATTGCAGTCGCCGGAAAGCGAATGGTCTGCAGATCTAGATGGACAGGTCTTTGCTTTTTCACGTTCTGCTCACTCAGCTCCATTGAGCATTTTTGTTATATGAACCAATTTTGATGAAAATTAGTTTGTGACGCAAGTCACATTTTTACATCGGCAAATGGTCTGCGTATTATAAACAGGTAACTAATTGACCTAAATCATATTTATGTATTATACAGCGATAGGTAAAAGCGTTCTGTTCATAGCCCCCAAGAACCGCAGCAAGTATACTCGGGGCAAAAGTCAAATACAAACATCACATTCTTGAAATTTTATTTTTTTTGGCTGTTTTTACCGTAAGCTATAGAGTTAACAGGGAAATTGGTCTTACCTATACCAATGTCTAACGGATTTAAACGCTTATTTAAATTGAAATGTGATCTAGATTACTTGTAAAGTAATTGCCGTTTGATACGCCGCACTCACATAATTGAAGTTAAGGAGATTGGGGTATGGCTGAATTAGTAGCCAAATTGGAACTTCCAGGGAACGACTCAATAGAACTGCCAGTAAAACAGGGAACGGCTGGTTTCGATGTGATCGACATCAGTAAACTGGGCAGCAAAGGATACTTTACTTTCGACCCAGGATTTCTTGCCACCGCCTCATGTGAATCAGCGATTACCTATATAGATGGTGAAAAAGGTATTCTGCTGCATCGAGGATATCCTATTGACCAATTAGCAGTAGAATCCAACTATCTGGATCTGTGTTATCTGCTGCTGTACGGAGAATTACCGACTAAAAAGCAATACCAGGATTTTAGCAAGACTGTCAGTATGCACACTATGGTGCATGAGCAGCTGACTGCTTTCTTCCGTGGTTTTAGACGTGATGCTCATCCGATGGCAATGTTGTGTGGTGTTACTGGAGCGCTGTCTGCGTTCTATCAAGATTCATTGGACGTTACGGATGAAAGACACCGCGAAGTTGCCGCCTATCGGTTGATTGCAAAGCTGCCGACAATTGCTGCGATGTGTTACAAGTATTCCGTTGGTCAGCCATTCCAGTATCCGCGTAACAGCCTCAGTTATGCAGGAAACTTCCTGCAGATGATGTTCGGTGTCCCTTGTGAAGAATATAAGGTGAATCCGATTGTTGAGCGCGCGATGGACCGCATATTTATCCTGCACGCTGACCACGAACAGAATGCCTCAACTTCTACCGTGCGTCTTGCCGGTTCATCTGGCGCGAACCCTTTCGCCTGTATCGCCGCTGGTATTGCGTCCTTGTGGGGCCCAGCTCACGGCGGAGCCAATGAAGCATGCTTGAAGATGCTAGAAGAGATTGGTTCAGTTGACCGTATCCCTGAGTTCATCGAAAAAGCCAAAGATAAGAACGATCCGTTCCGTCTAATGGGCTTTGGTCATCGTGTATACAAAAACTTTGACCCTCGTGCGAAAGTGATGCGCGAAACCTGTCATGAAGTGTTGAGCGAACTTAAGATCGACGATCCTTTATTGGACGTTGCGATGGAGCTCGAACGTATTGCCCTTGAAGATGAGTACTTTATCTCCAAGAAACTGTATCCGAACGTAGACTTCTACTCTGGCATCATCATGAAGGCCATCGGTATTCCAACGAGCATGTTTACGGTAATTTTCGCCTTAGCGCGTACCGTAGGTTGGGTGTCACATTGGAAAGAGATGCTGGATCAACCTGGACATAAGATCAGTCGTCCACGCCAGTTGTATACCGGACACGAACAACGCGATTTCATCCCTCGAGATCAACGTTCTTGATTTCTCTAAAAAAGGCGCCTCGGCGCCTTTTTAATTAGTCATTCCAACTTATCTGCCATCCGCCCTATCTAACCCCCTTGTAAGTCGCATTTAACGATTTGCTCACTTGGATTGGTCAATTTCACCAACTAGTAAACGCTTTTGCTACATTCTCTGGTTAAATTCAACAAATCCAATCAAAAACACTTATAACATATTGATTAACAATAACTATTAATCATGGCACCAGTTTTGCTTTTATGGCTGTAATCTGAATGATAAGGATCTTCAAATGAAACTGACATCCACCTTTATTAATCGTATTGCAGTTGCTAGCGTTGTGGGGCTAATGCTTAGTGGCTGTGGCGAAGAACAACAAGCCAAAAAAGACGAGCCGTTTGCTATTCCAGTTGAAATCGCTACCGTCGCTCAAGGACAGGTGTCGTCCTATTACAGCACAACGGCCACACTCGAAGCCCCCGAAGAGGCCAATGTTGCTACCCGGATCGCTGGGGTTATCGAACATATCTATGTGGAAGAAGGTGATCGGATAAGTAAAGGCCAAGTTCTGGCGCAGATCGATGCCCGAAAACAACGCTATGAACTGGAACATTCAGAAGCAGAAGTAAAAATCCTGTCTCAGGAGCTGGAACGCTATCGAAAGATGAAAAATCCCGAATTCATCAGCGCCGATAGTGTTTCTAAATTGGAATACAGCCTGCAATCGGCCATTGCCCAAAGGGACCTAGCTAAACTGCAGGTGCAAGAAAGTGAAATCCGCTCGCCTATCGATGGCATCATTGCCAGTCGTTTTGTCAAAGAAGGCAATATGGCCAAGGAGTTTGACAAGCTGTTTTACGTCGTTAAGCAAGATGAACTATATGGCATCATGCATTTGCCAGAACAGCAACTTGCGAGTCTCAAACTGGGTCAAGAAGCTCAAGTCTACAGCAACAAGACAGATCATGTTGCCGCCTCAGTGCTGCGGATAAGTCCTGTCATTGACAGCAACAGTGGTACTTTCAAAGTAACCTTGTCGATCCCTAACCAAGAAAACCGGATGAAAGCTGGCATGTTCACCCGTGTGCAGCTGAAATATGACACCCATAACAATGTCCCCGTTGTCCCCTACAATGCGGTGGTCAATCAGGACGATACCCAGGCACTTTACGTGATCCAAGATGGTAAAGCGCAGCGTCGTGAAGTAAGGCTTGGCTACCGCCAGGACGATAAAGTCGAAGTGACTAGCGGTATCAAGCCAGGCGAACAAGTGGTAGTAAGAGGCCAACACAATCTGAAAGATCAGTCAGTTGTCGAAGTGTTGTCACCATTAAGCCTGACTGCTGCCAAATAACTAAAGGGGCTTTTGCAATGTCAATGATTGATACCTCAGTCAAACGCCCAGTTACCGTCTGGATGTTTATGTTGGCCATTATGTTATTTGGGATGGTCGGATTTTCACGGTTAGCGGTAAAGCTACTGCCGGATCTCAGCTACCCGACACTCACTATCCGCACCCAATATAATGGTGCGGCTCCAGTTGAAGTCGAACAATTGGTCAGCAAACCCATTGAGGAAGCGGTGGGTATTGTAAAAGGTCTACGAAAAATCAGTTCGGTCTCGCGTTCGGGAACATCTGACGTCGAATTGGAGTTCGAGTGGGGAACAAACATGGATCTCGCTGGACTAGAGGTTCGCGAGAAGCTTGATACGATTGAACTGCCACTGGATGTTGATAAACCGGTACTGTTGCGGTTTAACCCCAATCTTGACCCCATCATGCGTTTGGCTCTACCCGCAAAAGATGGCAGTGAAGCTGAACTGAAACAACTGCGCACCTATGCTGAAGAAGAGCTTAAGCGCGAATTGGAAACGCTTCCTGGCGTCGCCTCAGTGAGACTCTCCGGCGGTCTGGAACAAGAAATTCATATTCTGTTAAATCAGCAAAAATTATCTCAGCTAAATCTGAGCAGTGAACTGATCAAACAACGGATCGCGCAAGAGAACATCAACCTGTCGGCTGGCAAAGTAGTTCAGGGCGATAAAGAATATTTGGTAAGAACTGTAAACCAATTCAGTAACCTACAAGAATTATCCAACATTATCATCTATAAAAATGGTTCAACTTTGGTACGTCTTGGCGATATTGCCCAAGTCACCGATGGTTTTAAGGAGCGCTCAGATATCACCCGTATTGGTGGTCAGGAATCGATTGAACTGGCGATTTATAAAGAAGGTGATGCCAATACAGTGGCCGTTGCCCAAAAAGTACAGCAGCAACTGCAACGCATGAAAGCCCAAGCGGCTAAAACAGGCGCTCCGACACCGGAGGTGATTTATGATCAGTCGGAATTTATTGAAAGTGCGATCAACGAAGTCACCGCTTCGGCATTGATGGGTAGTCTATTGGCCATGCTGGTGATCTATCTGTTCCTGCGTGACATTATTCCCACCCTTATCATCTCCATTTCGATTCCGTTTTCAGTAATTGCCACCTTTAACATGATGTATTTTGCAGGACTAAGCCTGAACATTATGTCACTTGGCGGCATCGCACTGGCGGTCGGCCTGTTGGTAGATAATGCGATTGTCGTACTGGAAAATATCGACCGCTGTAAGGCAACCGGGATGAACCGACTGGATGCCGCCGTCACCGGAACGCGCGAAGTTGCTGGGGCAATTATCGCGTCAACACTGACCACACTTGCCGTTTTTGTGCCGTTAATATTTGTCGATGGTATTGCGGGTGCACTTTTTAAAGATCAAGCACTTACAGTAACTTTTGCCTTATTGGCATCGCTATTGGTGGCACTGACATCTATTCCAATGCTCGCCTCCAGAGAGGGTTTTAAAGCCTTACCTCCCTTAGTTAAAAGAGCATCTAAGCCGCTAGCTGACAGCCGTTGGGGCAAGTTCCGCTATTATGGTGCCACAGTGTTTGCGCTCCCCTTTACCTTACTATTTAACTGGCTGCCACGAACTCTCATGACTTTCATCCTAATGATTGTCAGGTTCATGAGTTGGCTCGTAGGCTTAATTATGCGGCCATTATCGGCGGTATTTAACGCTGGGTATCAACTGCTCATACGGTTCTATCGGCCGTTACTCAATAGTGCGCTACAGCACAAAGCGGTAACAATCGCCATCGCGTTAGTGTTTACTGCTTCTGCTGGATTACTGGTTAATCGCCTGGGGATGCAGCTGATCCCGCCGATGAATCAAGGCGAATTCTATGTGGAAATTCTGTTGCCTCCCGGCACTGAAGTTAGCCATACCGATAAAGTGCTGCAACAGCTGGCTTCATCTATCAGCGACGATAAAGCCGTAAAACACGCATACAGCCAGGCCGGCAGTGGTGGGCTGATGACATCTGATACCAGCCGTGGAGGAGAAAACTGGGGCCGACTACAAGTGGTTTTGGCAGATCACCACGCTTTTGAAGAAGTAGCAGCTAAGCTGCGAGCCCGAGCCCGGACAATTCCAGAGCTAGAAGCCAACATTAAGTTTCCGGAGCTGTTTACCTTTAAAACACCGTTGGAAATCGAGCTGAGTGGTTACGAGCTTGGCCCATTAAAAAGCAGTGCTGATGCGTTGGTAAAAGCCTTGGAAACGGATCCACGTTTTACCGACATCAACAGTACCTTGCGTGATGGACAGCCAGAAATCACGATTCGCTTCGACCACGCGCGGATCGCAGCGTTGGGCATGGATGCACCGACAATTGCCTCCAGAATTGCACAACGTGTTGGTGGTACTGTTGCCAGTAAATACACCTTGCGTGAACGCAAAATTGATATTCTGGTACGCAGCGAAGCCGATGAGAGAAGGCAGATAAGTGATATTGGTGCCATGCTCATCAATCCTGACAGTCCACATCCACTGCCATTAAGTGCTGTCGCCGATGTGCAGTTGGCCATCGGTCCTTCAGCCATAAATCGCGTCAGTCAACAGCGGGTAGCGATTGTCTCTGCCAATTTAGCGTATGGCGATCTAAATCAAGCCGTTAGCAGTGCCCGTCAGTTACTGGCTCAGGTGCCAATATCAGCATCAGTACAAACCCGTTTCGGTGGTCAGAATGAGGAAATGGAAAGCTCTTTCAACTCGCTGAAAATTGCACTGATCCTGGCGGTATTTCTGGTCTATATCGTGATGGCCAGTCAATTTGAATCGCTGCTGCATCCGTTGTTGATCCTAATGGCGGTGCCAATGGCCCTTAGCGGCAGCGTCTATGGTCTATGGCTCAACGGCAGTAAATTGTCTGTCATTGTGTTTATTGGACTTATCATGCTGGCGGGAATTGTCGTAAACAACGCCATTGTGTTGGTCGACAGGATTAACCAACAGCGGGCAGCAGGCGTCGATAAGCTGGATGCTATCCGCGAAGCTGCGGCGTCACGGTTACGGCCTATTCTGATGACAACCCTCACGACCACACTTGGCTTGCTACCCATGGCTATCGGTCTGGGTGATGGTGCAGAAGTGCGAGCACCTATGGCTATCACGGTGATTTTCGGCTTGAGTTTATCAACCTTGCTGACACTGGTCGTTATCCCGGTGCTTTATGCCTTGTTTGATCGGAAAACTTTCACGGCCAAAGCTGCTATGCCTTCCGATGACGACAAAGTGACAGGAGTCAACGCATGAACCTGACAGCACTCGCGTTAAAAAGACCGGTCACTACCAGCATGTTCTTTATCGCCATCCTGTTATTTGGTATGGCGGCCGCACGCTTGTTGCCGCTGGAAATGTTCCCAGGTATCGATATTCCGGAAATTGACGTACAGGTGCCTTACAAAGGTTCTTCTCCGGCAGAAGTTGAGCGGGATATTACCAATGTGCTGGAAGAATCCCTGGCAACAATGGGCGGTGTGGATGAGCTGAAGTCGAAATCGAGCCAAGATGGCAGTGAAATTGAAATTAAGATGAAATGGGGTGAAAACGTTGCCACCCGCAGTCTGGAAGCCCGCGAAAAAATCGATGCGGTGCGACATTTACTGCCTGATGATGTCGAGCGAGTGCTTATTCAGCAATTCTCTACCGCTGACATGCCAGTGCTCACCGTGCGCATATCCAGTGACCGCGAGCTATCTGCTGCATTTGATCTGCTGGATAAGCAGTTGCGCAGACCACTAGAACGGGTTGACGGAGTCTCCAAAGTCACGCTTTATGGAGTCGATCAGAAGCAGATTGAAGTCCGGATTGATGCCCAACGTCTTGCCGCCAGTGGTATTACATTACCACAACTGCGCCAACGGTTGCTCCGAGAGAACTTTATCGTCAGCGGCGGTAATTTGCGTGACGATGGAATGCTGTATCAAGTCTCACCCAAGGGAGAGTTTCGTAACCTTGATGAAATAAGCGCATTAACCATCGCACCGGGGATACATCTTGGGGATGTCGCAGACATCCGCTTTGCGCTGCCAGAGCGAACTGAAGGCCGTCATCTTGACCAGAAATATGCTGTCGGCTTGGACATATTCAAGGAGTCAGGTGCCAATCTGGTGGATGTTTCCAATAAAGTGATGAAAGTTATTGATACAGTCAAAAACGACCAGCAATTTCGGGGTATTAAGCTGTTCATCATGGATAACCAAGGGGTGGAAGTAGAATCCTCTCTGCATGAACTGTTGATGTCAGGCATGATCGGTGCACTGCTGTCGTTCGTGGTGTTATATCTGTTTCTACGTAACCTGCCGATGACGCTCATTGTGGTGTCGTCGGTGCCAATCTCTATCGGTCTGACACTCGCCGGCATGTACTTTCTCGGTTACAGCCTCAACATACTTTCCATGATGGGACTGTTACTGGCGATTGGGATGTTGATTGATAACGCTGTAGTCGTGTCAGAAAGCGTGCTTCAGGAACAACAACATCATCATGGTGGGATAGAAGGCATCATTGCCGGGGTCGACAAAGTATCACTGGCGGTACTGGCCGGGACACTTACCACCGCCATCGTATTTTTACCCAACATTTTTGGGGTCAAGGTGCAGCTGACCGTCATGTTGGAACATGTCGCTGTCGCTATCTGTATCTCCTTGGCCGCCTCGCTGTTGGTGGCAAAAACCTTAATTCCGTTATTACTGGCCCATATCAAACTGAAAAAAGACGTGGTTGACGCGGCCCCACCCAAAATGCAGCGGCATTATCAACGCAGTCTCGACTGGGTATTATCACACCCTAAAATATCCACCCTGATCGCTGTTTTGATTTTGCTGTCGACCGCCTTACCACTGCAATTCGTGCAAAAAGACAACGAAGACAGCGACAGTACAGAACGGATGTACATTAACTATCAGGTAGATGGTCGCCATAGCCTGCGAGTAACGGAAGCAATGGTTAATCAGATGGAAGACTATCTCTACGCCAATAAAGAGAAGTTCTACATTGATGCCGTATACAGCTACTACGCTACGGATGAAGCCAGTTCAGTGATCCTACTCAAGCCCGATTTACCCGTAGACGTCAATGCGCTCAAAAAGCAGATCCGCGCTGGTTTTCCCAAATACGCCTTTGCAAAACCACAGTTTGGTTGGGGAGATGAAACCTCTGGTGTGCGCGTTACCCTTACCGGCCGCTCCACCAGCGAACTCATTCAACTTAGTCAGCAAGTAATACCGCTGTTATCTCATATCAAAGGGTTACAGGATGTTCGCTCCGAGCTCAATGGTTCCCAAAAAGAAGTCGTGATCCATATTGACCGTGAGTTAGCGGCACGCATGGGACTGAAACTCAACGATATTGCCAGCACAGTTGGCACCGCATTACGTGGCACGCAATTACGTTCATTCCGTCATGATCCCAGTGGAGAACTGCGAATTGAGCTGTTATATGAGCAACAGTGGCAGCAATCACTGGAAACGTTGAAACAGCTTCCCATTGCCAGGATCGGGGATAAGGTATTTTCTCTAGGCACTATCGCCAGCATTGCGATTGAACCCCGATTTGACGTGATCCGCCATTATAATCGGGAAACCGCCTTATCCATCGGAGCCAATCTGGAAGGCATCACCATGGAACAGGCGCAAAAAGAGATCACTCAGGTAATGCAACACGTGAATTTTCCTGATGGCTATCGATTCTCACTTACCGGCGGATTTGAAAAGCAGGATGAAGAGCAATCAGTGATGCTGATAAATATGCTGCTGGCGGTAGCCATGATTTATATCGTCATGGCCGCACTGTTTGAATCGCTGTTACTGCCAAGCGCGATTATCACCAGCATATTGTTTTCCATCACTGGGGTTTTCTGGGCACTGCTGCTCACCCACACCCCCATGTCAGTGATGGCAATGATCGGCATTCTGGTGTTGATGGGCATTGTAGTCAACAATGGCATTGTGCTGGTTGATCAGATTAACCAGATGACACCTGATTTGGATCAATTGTCACGGGTAATTTCTGATGTCTGTATCACCCGGTTACGGCCAGTATTGATGACGGTGGGCACCACTATTTTAGGGTTGGTACCTTTAGCAGTTGGTCATACCCAAATCGGCGCAGGAGGTCCGGCGTATGCCCCAATGGCAATCGCTATCATTGGCGGACTCGGATTTTCTACCCTCACCAGTCTGTATCTGGTGCCACTGTGTTACCAGGCGTTTTATCGGATGCGGCACCATAGTGCAATGTACTTCGGCCACGCGTTGCAACTGAGCCGAAGCTTATTGCCCTGGACCTGAGACTTCTTTTAAAGAGCCGCTTTAGCGGCTTCTTTGTTAGAGTTAAAATAGCGATTCCGTACTTTATTCCCTATCTGCAAACAATTCACGGGACGAGCAAACATGATGGCAGGCGTGCTGAAACAAACATCAACATGGTTAGGCAAACTGCTGCTGGTATCGTACATAATGACACCACTGACATATGCCGCCGAGCAGGATGCCTTTGCCAACGTTACCGTCAAAACGACTGAACTAGCACCAGGTCGCTATATGCTTGAAGGCGCAGGAGGCAATATCGGTGTCAGTGCTGGTAATGATGGTTTATTGATTATTGATGATCAATATGCCCCTATGGCAGATAAGATATCTGCCGCTTTGCACGAACTCCATGATGGATATCCGAAGTACATCATCAATACCCACTTTCACGGTGATCATGTCGGCGGTAACAATTTCTTTGGCCAATACGGCACCATCATCGCACAAACTCAGGTACTTACCCGTCTAAAAGAACAACGCATAGAGCGCAATGCATTGCCGGTCTTGGTTTTTGACAGTAGCCTGGAAATTCATTTTAACGGTCAGGTCATGAAACTCATCCACCTCGGTCCAGCGCACACGGATAGCGATACTATTGTCCTATGGCAGGATGGAAAAGTCGCACATACTGGCGATCTGTTTATTAAAGATCGGTTTCCTTTCATCGACCTAGAACACGGTGGCTCAGTCATTGGATATCGCGATGCCGTGGCCCAAATACTGGACCTTGTTGATGACAACACCCAAATTATTCCCGGGCATGGTTCGTTAGCAACAAAAGCCGATCTGCTGCGCTTCAAACATATGCTTGATGACTGTATTAACTGGATGTTGGATGGCAAACGAAGTAGCAAAACCCTAGATGAAATGCTCGCAACGCCGTTACCGGAACGCTGGCAAAACTGGGGGTGGAATTTTATTCCTAAAGAACGTTGGGTCCGCACCTTGTATAACGGCCTTCCAGCTCAATAGTACTATTCAAAATACTGCTGGTTAAGTTTGTTACCTAGATAAACCTTTCCTAAAATTTAAAGGAGAACGGGTCAAAAAAAGGTCTCATGTTATGGACCAGACAGACAAACACCTTCCCGCAACAGATAACGTTGAAAAACGTTATTTTTTATTACTGGATCCAGAAGGTTGTCTGCAACAATGTCGTCAAAAACTTCAAAATACCGCTTGGCGTTGCGTTCCGGTCGACAATGCCGCCCAAGCGCTGCAAGCAATTCACAAATACAATATTCAGGTGGCGGTCGCCACCATCAATACGAGTAATCAGCACTTCCTGGCTAATGAAATTGACACCATCCACCAGCAATTTCCCTGTATTTACTGGCTGGGAATTTCTGACACACCTTTAAATAAGGATAATAGCTGGCTGTTATCCGCTAATTTCGTGGATTACTACCACCTTCCGGTGGACTGGTGTCGTGTGATAAATGCCATTGGTCATGCATGGGGAATGGCGCAGTTGTGCCCGACCATCCCCGCCTTATCCAGCAAAAATCCTGTTATTCCAGATATTCAGGGTGACCATCCGATACTGCAGGCGCTGCGACGCAATCTGCAAAAATTTGGGGCTGCCGATGAAACTGTATTGCTCAGTGGTGAAACCGGCTCAGGGAAAGGACTCTGTGCAAAATGGCTGCATCAACTATCGAAACGATCTGATGGGCCGTTTATCAGCGTTAATTGTGGTGCATTACCATCGGGAATTATTCACTCCACGTTATTCGGACATGAAAAAGGCGCATTTACCGGAGCAGATAAACGCTATATTGGTCAGATAGAACAAGCCAATGGCGGAACCTTATTTCTGGATGAAATTGCCGATTTACCGCTAGATTTACAAGTCCATTTGCTGCATTTCCTCGATGATCACACCATTATGCGCATCGGCAGTAATACCCCTTTAAAGGTGGATTGCCGTTTACTGTTTGCGTCTCACCAGGATCTGGAATCCGCCGTCGATGAAGGACGTTTTCGTGAAGATCTCTTTCACCGGTTAAATGTATTACGCTTACATGTACCAAGTCTCAGAGAATACCGCAGTGATATTATGCTGCTGGCACAGCAGTTGTTGGATGACTGTCTGGGGGCGGATAAAAATATGGTATTCAGTGATGACGCCGTAAAAGCCATCTGTAGCTACAGTTGGCCAGGCAATGTGCGTGAACTACGTAACCGCATTCATCGCGCAGTGGTGTTAACTGACAATAAGATCATTCAGGCGCAGGCGTTAGGATTGTCAGCTAATACCATTGTTGAATCCTGTGAAGCACTTAATTTGCAACGGGCAAAACTGGATGCCGATTTGTTACTGAAAGCGGTAACCGAAAATAATAACAATATCTCAGCCGCGGCCAGACAACTGAATATTTCACGGACGACTTTTTACCGCTTGATTAAAAAATGCAATATTCAATTATGATAACTCCCAGCCGTATAAGGGATACTCTGCCAAGGAGCAAGCCATGTATAAATACGGTTCAGTCATTAGCCTGTTGTTAACATGTGCGGCATTGGTTGCCTGCCAACCTAAGCCGTCAGATGATCAGCAGCAACTACAGATGTTGCGGCAGGATGTTAAAAATCTGCAGATCCAGCTCAAGCAAGTCGCCAAACAGGTGGATGAAATTCACCAGATAGCAACTGATTCCACCCGGCCTAAAACCAAAACACTACCGACATTAAAAGACCTGGATTTGGGGGGAACCCTGCCCTCTTTGGGGTCAAAGGATGCCAAGGTGGCAATTCTGGAGTTTTCAGATTTTCAGTGTCCCTACTGTAAACGGTTTATGGATACCAGTTTTAGCAAGCTCAAATCAGAGTTTATTGATAATGGCAAAGTACTGTACGTGGTGCGTAATTACCCACTGAGCTTTCACAGCAAAGCCGAAGGCGCGGCCATTGCGGCTGAATGCGCTAAAGCGCAACAGCAATATTGGCCAATGCGCGAACTGTTATTTGCCAATGCCAAGACATTAGGTGACGAACTTTATACTAGCACTGCCGAGCAGTTAAAACTCAATATGGATACATTTAAAAACTGCCTTGCTGATCCTGCGATAAAAACTCAGGTCGCTGCCGATCTGGCTTATGGCCAGCAGTTGGGGATCAATGGCACCCCCAGTTTCGTCATTGGTAAAGTCAAAGATAACCAGTTGATTGAACCCGAACTTTTGGTTGGTGCACAACCCATTGAAGCCTTTTTGCCGCTGATATCCAAAAAGCTCGCGGATTAACGCCTGCAGCTTTTTACCGTTACACAGAACGACTTTATCGGCAGCGCTGTGTAACGGTAACCCATGATATTTCACCGTTCATTCTTACCATTGACCCCCGCCTAAACACAGCAATCAATCTGTATCACCGGAGGTCACGTGTTGCACCCACATTACACAGATAGTCTATTGAATTTAAAGCATTAATCACAATAAAAAACAAATGTGTAACATTCAAGCAACACAATCCCCATTTAAACCTTCTGAAATATATAAAAAACACTTTAAAAACAATGCAATAACTTTGTGGAACAACGTTTGCTAATTGACGATGCATTCTTATTGTTGTTGCACAAACCGTGTTGAACTGGAAGAGGTTGCATGACTAAAACGGCCTTCCTTGATCTGGTCTCAACACAGTACGTACATCAATCCCAGTTGGATCGATTGCTATTTATAAGATCCAGGAGGAACACAAGATGAAAATTGTCAAATATTACCAGCTAATCAGGACATTAGGCATCGCCCTGTTCTGCGCTGCCGGTTTGTACAGTATCGGTGGACTGACGCCCGCAAATGCGTCATTTTTCCCGCAACTAACTGATC
This sequence comes from Shewanella sp. A32, assembly GCF_029167175.1. Classification (NCBI taxonomy): domain Bacteria; kingdom Pseudomonadati; phylum Pseudomonadota; class Gammaproteobacteria; order Alteromonadales; family Shewanellaceae; genus Shewanella; species Shewanella sp. A32. The sequence goes on along the minus strand of NZ_JARFTS010000008.1, from coordinate 82,484 downwards.
AGGCGTGTATGGCAGAACAGGCCGGGTTTGCATTGAACTGTACCGCGAATGACGTACGCGTCAGTAAGGTCGACCATATCACTAATCTGGATGGGTCTACTCCGGTAGAATGTACACTGGGCCAAGATGTGACATTTTTGGCCGATGTGACCATCACCACCACCGCAAACGAGCGTTACGACTACTCCGTGTACCTTCCTGAAGGTTCTTGGAGTGCTCAGGACAGTGACCCAACTAATACCTGTTCTATTCTGTTAGGCAAAACCAATGGACCTGGGGTCGATCTTGAAAATGGACTCGATGCCTGTGCCGATATCAGTAAAGCGGCCGGATACTCTGCGACCCACGTGTACACCGGTGAACAAATCACCATGTACTGCCGTGATGATGACAGCTCAGGCAAGGCAGAGTTTAACTACTGTATGGCCTGGCACAACAAAGAAGGTGCCGACTGTAGTGAAAATGACCCTGCGGCGCCGGGTACCCCGTCTAAATGTCGTTGTGATGCGTTTGATATCGATGTGTTTGTCAAACCTGAACCCCCAACAATCATGAAGTCAGCAGCAACTCCTGCTACTCATACCGAACCAGGTGGAGAATACAGCTTTAATGTCAACTTCAATAACCCCAACGATTACACCCCGATCTTCCTCACTGCATTAACTGATGAAATCGACGTGGATGGCGATGGTACTTATGATCTGACTATTAATCTGTGGGGGGCAACATCTACCGGTACCACCGATGGTGTGTATCTGACAGAAACTAACTGTACCCAGCCGGCCAACGGCGGTGAAATTGCCGCAAGTGGCTCTTACAGCTGTATGTTCAAGGTCAAGATTATTGATAGCCACCTGCCGTTTGTGCCCGATCCTCAGCTCTATAAAGACTATATCAAGGCACATCTGGTGGATATAAACGCGGATCCAGTACTGGACGGCGACAGTTGTGCCGCATTTAGTGGAGCCGTTGATGGCGATCATTGCTCTTTGGAGAAAACGGTATCAATCACCAATGTTCCCCCGGTGATCGATGTCCAGAAAACCACCAATATAGATCAGGTACCCGAATCTGGTGCCGATGTCATCTATACCGTCAAAGTCTTCAACCTTTCCGGCGATTTTGATGATCCGGTAACACTGACATCTCTGATGGATGATAAATTTGGTGATCTGAATGGTAAAGGTAGTTGTCTTACTGGTGTTTCCATTTATAAGGGCACTGGTAATGAATACATCTGTACATTTACTGAATTTATCTCTGGCACCGGTGCGGGTTCCCACACCAATACGGTAACCGCCAAAGCCGTGGATGACGAGAATGCAGAGGCGACCGATAACGATTCAGCCACTGTAACCATCAACGATATCCCATCAGCGATTACCCTGGAAAAAACAGCAAATCCGACTAGTGTGCTGGAGACTGGTGATGATCCGAGCGTGACACGTACTGTGAACTACACCTTCAGAGTTTCGGTAGATTCTCAGGTTAACGGTCAGAATACTGTCGATTATGTTACCTTCACTTCATTGACTGACGATAAATTTGGTACCCTGACTGGTGACTGTATGATCACTAACACCAGTGAATCCGGTGCCATTTCAGCAACTCCGCTGTTAGGTTATGTGCTGTATCCCGGACAATGGGCAGAGTGCGTCATCCCAGAACAGCTGAAGGGTAATGCCGGCGATTCCCATGTGAACGTTGCTACCGTTAACGGTATTGATAGTGATGGTCAGCCGGTAACCGATGACGACAACGCCACTGTGACCTTCACACCGACATCACCTGCCACCGATCTGAAGTTTGCTGCCAGCATGCTGGTAGTGCTGGAGATGCATAACGCCGGTATCGAAAACGTCACTCTTAACCTGTTGACTTTAGGCGGAGTTGACGTGTTCCCAGGTGCTGATGAAGCCGGATTCCGTATTATCAACGCTGGCGGCGATTTTGATGGTATGGCCTACCCACAGTGTGATTCTGGACATGAGCTAGGCTACAATGGCTCTGCTACAGACACTTATGCCTGTGCCTTTACTATTGAGTTCAAGCCAGGACTGGAAAATACCAATCCAATCAGCTTCCTGAACGATGTTGTAGTACAAGTAGTTGACGATGAGGGTGCTGATTCAACCTCTGATGTCACTATCCAGGTAGGTACTGCAGAATAAATTGTTATTCTCGGTAATACCTAACAAAAAGAGCCAGTATTCACTGGCTCTTTTTTATATCTAGCATCAGTTTAAGGCTTACCCTTACCTTTGCTGGTACTGGTCGTTGTATCCGACGTTGATGACAAGGTAACTGTCACTGTCGCAGTCGAACTGCTTTGGCCATCAGTGATGGTGTAACTGAAACTATCACTGCTTTTAAACGATTTGGAAGGGGTATAACGCAACACGCCATCAGCTGACATAGCGACGCTACCCTTTGCGCCTTGGGTAAAACTGACGATGGACAGTGCATCACCATCAGCATCCGTATCGTTTTGCAGCACGCTAACGTCTACCGCGACTTTACTGCTGATTGACACAGAATCATCCACCGCTACAGGAGCTGTGTTGGCAGCCTGCGCCACACTGTAGCTCGTCACCGCGCTGTTACTAATGCCGGTAGCGGTATTGCTGGCAGTGAATGTCAGGGAGTAATCACCGGCACTCGTATCTGTCGCTGAAGTAACCACCAAAGATAGGGTCTGGGTAGTACCACTTGCCAGCGTAATGCTGGCAGAACCTGCCTGCCATCCAGCAGGCACAGCGGCTGAGATTGCATAACTCATATTATCGCAGCTACTGTCGTTACCATTGCTGACCTTGACTGTGTAGGTTTGTTGAGTCCCCGCGGCTACTGAAGTACCACCACCAGTAACCACAATAGTTGGGGCCAACTCATTACATGTAGCTTGAGGGCTGCTGATGATATAACTAGCGCTGGCGCTGCTTTGTAACGTGCTGTCAGTCTCACTTGATGTCGTCATGCTGAAATCATAAGTACCATCATTAGCAGTGAGTGGCGATGCAACTTGCACCGCTACGGATTGCTGTTCACCTGGTTGCAGCGTCACACTGGCCGTTGTGGCACTCCAGCCAGCAGGCACTTGGGCTGCGACATCAAAGGTTGATGCGTCACAACCATCACTATCAAGGTTGCTGATGATCCCTTGGTAAGTCACTGCCGTACCTGCTTCGACTTCACCGCTAGTCGCTGTCTGTAAGCTCCAGCCAGGAGTACTGGCGGTACAGGTGTTTGCAATAGTCGCAATGACATAACTGACCGTCTGGCTGTTGCTGTATTCAGCGCCATCATTAGTCGCAGTGGCACTGATTGGCAAATCATAATAACCGTCTGCAGCAGTGGCAGCAGAGGTGACATTCAGCGTCACGGTATTACTTTGCCCAGGAGAGAGGGTCAACGTCTGTGCAGTCTGCTGCCAGCCGGTTGGTAACGCTGTGCTGACGGTAAAGCTGCTATCACTACATTCCAAACTGTCACTATTGGTCACAGTAACGCTATAAGCCACTGAGCTACCTGCTGTCACCCAATCACTGCTACCGGGGGTCACAGTAACCAACGGCTGAGACCGTACACAGGAACTGCCCTGATAGGTCACATAAACACTCGCATCTGAGCTACTTACGCTCTCCGTCGTAATAGTGACGCCTGCAGCGCTATCGTTATAACTTTTTCCGGCGGCTAATGCGGCATCGTCCAAATCAAACAAACTACTTTGAGGCGTCATGTCCAGCAGTTCGCTACTTTCAATATCGTTGGCACTTTCGTTAAGGTGTACCAGCACCCCCTGGGTGTCAGCCTTACCCGCCAAGAAAGCATCAAAACCAATGGGTTGACGATACTCCAGGTAATACCACAATGCGTCACCTGTCAGACTATCGGTGCCACGACGGACTTTTAACCCCTTCGGCTGACCGTCTCGGGCGGTTTCATAAGGTGTTATCTGGTAACTGCCATCGGTGTCCGCCTGTACAATATCAGCACTGGTCAACCAACCAAGGCGCTCTTTATTGAACAGGTTAAAATGGCCTTCAGACTTACCCATGATATCCAGCGTATCGCCGTAAGTAATCGCTATACAACTGTCACTCAGATAACCGCTACCACAGCTCAGTTCTTTCGCATGTTTTAAGCCGAGGTTATGACCGAGTTCATGACCAATAGTCAGCAGATTCATTTCGCCATTGATCCAGGCACGAGAAGGGCTACCACCGATGGTCCCCTGACCCCGCCAGCCACAGGTGCTGTTTTGAGGGAAGATATAAACCAGACGCTGGTACTGTGACAGATCGATACCATTATCTGTCGCCGCTTGCTGAGCATATGCATCCAACGACATGTAGTCACAGTTGGTATCTACCGGTAGCGTGTAATAGCCCTTAACATCACCGCTAAGCGATGTCTGACCATATGACGCTTCCTGGTAATACTGATTAATAGTGCCAAAGACCATCTGTTGAACTTCAGCAATAGTCCATGGTTGAACTGTCGGATTGTCCTGAAAATTAAGTAACAATACTAGCAACTTCTGATCGCCAGTGGTGCCACTGAGCACACCAGAGCTGGTCACAGGATCTGCCGTAGTAGTGTTATCAGTCGCCGCCAGCACCTGCAATGAATCGCTATCGTCAGCAACCGCTACGGCACTGACTTGCTGTTCAGTGTTCTTGAATTGCCAACCTTTGACTTTGACATTCATGCCTGATTTCAGCGCTTGTTGCTGTGATGCTGAAACTGCTAACTCAATGTTGTCGTTTTTATCATTAGAAATGAAATAGCGTATGCGATGAGTGCCATCTTCACTGTCTTCATTAACCAACAGCAACTTACCCTCCAGTTCGCCATACTGTGCCAAATAAGGCTGTATTTCTGTGGGTAATTGGCTCCTGACATCGGCGGGAAGAATTGCATTTACTGCCGCTTGGGGATCTTTTCTGAACAGCGCCAATAGCTTTTGCTGTCTTGTTTCTGCATTACTGACCAACTTGGCAATGTCCGCATTTCCATTGCTTTTTGTCGCTGCAACACCTTGCTTTCCCAAAGCGATTGAACGCGCTTCTACATCAGCTTTTAAGGTTGAAGTATTGCTAGTTTTGGAGGCTAAACGTTCGTCAACAGACGTACTCGCAAACAGCGCCGGACTGAGCACAGCGCTACATAACAGTATGAAGGCGGAAAATTTCATGATCGGTCTCATTTAAATTTTGAGCAAAACACATCCCTGCTGCAGACCGTATAAAAACGATGCGGCAAATTTGTATTTCTTGTATTTAACTATTTGAAACTTATATGCACGAAGGATTTCCCTTCCGCCATTTCGTGATATATGTCTCATTTTTTATTTCTAACAGGTTTTTACCTGTTTAGAGCAGGCATTCTAGGAAAGTAACAAAGCAATGTATATAGGCTGAAACCCAGTAAATTCGAGGGTTTCAGTAGTTTTCCTTGGAAAACAAGCAATAAGCATGATTAAAAAATATACTGGTCATACCAGATTATTTTTTGACCATTTTTCATTGGTTTACAATTTTAATATCTTATTAAAATGCATTTAAAAAAAGAAACAGTCAGTTAGCACTATATGCAACATAAAAATAACAATGACTGTTTTTTGACGCTATTAAATTTGAGTGATGGGATCGGCTAATTCAGGCATGGCGAAAATGCCACAGCAACCAATAAACCGGACGGATATCACGACCACCGATATCCCGAAAAGGACGCAGCAAATAATACAACCATTGCCAGCTTGCAAGAAAACGCTTGGTCTCTTGCCAGATCTGTTCGCCACCCGCATTGCGATAACATTCAATTACCCTCGCAATTTTGTCATTTACTGGCCCCAGATAGCGGTACAAACTATGGATATAAACCACCAGATCGCGCATGTACTGAAATAGCAGGCTTTTTTCTGGATGATGAGCCTCAAAATCAATAAACGTTACCTGCCCTTGTCGCCAACTGATGTCCCTTAATGCGGGTCGGCCATGGGCAAACCCCATGTTATGCAGTCCGGCTAGCGCTCTGGCACTGTCTTCTAGGATCTGCTGCAACATCTCATCGTCGATAAGAGGCGAATTCAACCAATCCTTTAATGTAATTCCCGCATCTTCCACCACGAAATAACCTGCACCAGAGTCAACAATCCGCGGCACCGGAGCTGAATTATTTTTCAGCAACAATAAGGTGCTTTTTTCATGTTCTAATGCTTGTTGGGGATTGGGCTTTAACACCCTTTGAGTACCATGCAGAATTTCCGCTTGTTTCAACCAGAAATAATTTCCCTGGTAGTCGAAACGGCATACACGTTGACCCGGATGAGTATTGAGCACCTGCTGCACCCGCTCTCTAAGACTTTGCTCCATAACAGGACTCCATTCCAAAATCAGAGCAATTATCTCTCCACTACCGTGGTCATATCAAAAACTTACAGCATATAATACCAATTAAATGTTAATAATTAGAATATTATACAAATCAAAAACACTTCATTTTGTTCTTGTTAACACTTGCCATTACCAAAATTAAACAACAGAAACAAAAACACCACCTAGGTTGGTGGTGTTTCATTTCTCGCGAAAGGATTATTCCTGACGTTCCTGCCAGTTTGTTGCTTTGTCTGCCAGCAGTACTGGAATTCCATCATCAATCGCATAAGCCAGTCGATCTACCTTACAGATCAGCTGCTGGTGTTCTTTATCGTATTCCAGCTTACCTTTACATACCGGGCACGCCACAATTTCCAGAAGTTTTTTATCAAATGCCATCTCTGACTGTCCTTTCTCATTACTCATGTCTGTTGGTCATTACTGTCCGCACTCGGGCCAGCAACTGCGATTCAAATTCTGCCGAAAACACGGCGTCTACTGCCAGGTACCACCAGTTATTATCACCGGCAAACGCCCGGCATTTTACAGCATCCTTCTCTGTCATCAGTAACGGCTGCTGCGAAGAGAACATCGCAAAATCTTGTACATTATAGGGATGATGATCCGCAAATACCTTGGTCTGTGCCAAGTTAAAGCCCTCAGCCTGTAATGTTTCAAAAAAACGCTGGGGATTGCCAATTCCCGCAATGGCGGTTATGGGTTCTGCGGTGGTTGGTACACTGTTCTGGTTAAGTGATGATACGGCGCGTAATCCGGCAGATTTTAGCGTCATAGCATAATGGCCCTGAGCATCCTGCTTGGCACCATTGCTCAGAATAAAATCCACAGTGCTTAACCGCCAGGCCCCTTCCCGCAATGGACCAGCTGGCAGCAACATACCATTGCCTAACCCTCGCTTAGCATCGAGCACCAGTAACTCTAGCGCCCGTCCCAAGCGATAATGCTGCAACCCGTCATCACTGATAATAACATCCACACCGGCTGACTGTAGCAACAACAAGCCCGTGGCAATACGATCACTGCCGACAGCCATCGGCACGCCAGTACGATTTACTATCATACAGGGTTCATCACCAACATCTGCCGGCGTTGAATCAGCAGTGACCATACGTGCAGTTGTCTGCTCACTACCATAACCGCGGCTGATAACGCCCGGGCGATACCCCTGACGCCGCAGCAACTCGATCAGATATATCACCACTGGCGTTTTACCACTGCCACCAACAGTAATATTACCGACCAGGATCACTGGCACCGGCAAAAGCTGTTGCTGTTTTATACCCAAACGGAACGCTAACCGACGCAAACCACTTATCAAAGCAAATAGCCATGATAACGGCCATAACAGCCAACGCGACCAATGGCGACCATACCAGATGCGGTTAATCAGTGTTTCCACCTGTGGTTAACTCCCAAATTGCATCTGATACAGTTTGGCGTACATTCCATCCTGAGCTAGCAGAGTCTTATGATTACCGCGCTCAACGATTTGGCCCTGATCAACTACCAGAATTTCATCAGCGTTTTCGATGGTTGATAGGCGGTGAGCAATCACAATTGACGTACGATCGCGTCGAAGGTTATCCAGTCCTTTCTGAATAGCCTTTTCAGATTCGGTATCCAATGCGGAAGTAGCTTCATCAAGGATCAGTACCGGAGCGTCCCGTAAAATGGCACGAGCAATCGCAATACGTTGCCGCTGCCCCCCTGACAAAGTGACGCCATTCTCACCAATTTCGGTATCAAGGCCCTTAGGTAATTTTTCGATAAACTCCGTGGCATAGGCCAGTCTGGCGGCATCTTCTACTTGTTCACGGCTGGCAGTTCCCGGATAAGCATATGCAATATTGTTGGCAATTGTGTCGTTGAACAATGTCACCTGCTGAGAGACCAATGCCACCTGACTACGCAAACACTTCAATGAATAATCATAGATACTGACATCATCCAGCAGTATATCGCCTTGTTCCAGGTTGCTGTAGAAGCGAGTTAACAAGCTGGCAATTGTGGACTTACCAGAGCCAGAACGGCCAACTAACGCTAAGGTATGACCCTGTTTGACGTCAAAACTCACATTTTTCAACGCCCGATTTTCCTGTCCAGGATAACGGAAATCTACATGGCGAAAATTGACATTTCCCAGCACCCGCTCGACTTCATGATGGCCATTGTCCTGTTCAGGAGGCGTATCCAATAACTCAAATACCGTGGTACAAGCGGTGATGCCGCGCTGAAACTCAGCATTAATGCGAGTCAGGTTCTTGATCGGCTGTAACATAGAAAGCATGCAGGCCAGCACGGTAGTAAAAATCCCAGCGGTCAGTTCTCCACGCAAACTATCGAGGCTGGCCGCAAAAATCACCGCCCCTAAGGCGAAGGAACCAATAATCATCACCAGAGGTTGACTAATGGCCTGGGTGGTTGCCAGTTTCATATTCTGATAGCGGTTGAAATCATTCGCTTTTTCAAAACGCTCGGCTTCTGTCTTCTGTCCACCAAACACCAGCACATTCTTGTGGCCTTTGATCATCTGCTCCGTCACCGTGGTGACGGAACCCATCGCATTCTGGATCTGTCTGGAAACCTTGCGAAAGCGTCTACTGACGATGGTGATCACCAGCGCGATAGCAGGAGCAATCACCAGAATAAAAATGGATAATTTCCACGACAAAAAAAACATCATTCCAATCATGCCGATAACGGTGATGCCATCACGCACGATGGTGATCAACGCATTACCCGAGGCGCGGGCAATTTGTTCGGTGTCGTAGGTTACCTTGGAAATAAGACTACCGGAGTTTTGTTGATCCATATAACTGACCGGCAGTTTGAGAATGTGTTCAAACACCTGTTGGCGCATCTCCTGGATAACCTTGGTACTCATATAGGAAATACCGTAGGTTGAGATAAAGTTAAACAGGCCACGCAGGATAAATAAACCCACGACGATAAATGGCGCCATCGCCAACACATCATTTCCAGACTGAAAACCTTGGGTGGACACAATATCGGTACCCACGGTAACCGCTGATTTGGGTGCAAAGCCCTCATCAACAAACGGTTTTATAAAACCCATAAAGGTGACATCAACCGCACCGTAGCCAAGCAGTCCCAGTACGGAAATGATGAACACTTTTTTCAGATGCTGGACATAAGAAACTAACCTTTTGAATACTATCCAGGTTTCATTTTTCGGAGTATTGGTCATGGGTGACGATAACTGCAATGATATTGGCAAAGTCGGCATTCTACTCTGGATTGCCTGTGTTACCAAATCCAAACAAACGGTTGTACCAATAGGGGAAAATACGTTTACGGTAGGGATAAACTTCAATCCCCTGATCGTTGATGACAAAGCTTAGCTGTCCCTGCTCTCCCGTAACTAACTGATATGAGTTTAGCTTGCGGTATCTCGCCTGAACTTCCGGTTTAGGAAACTGCCAACGATTGCCCAAACCGGCCGGATAAACCACCCAGGTTGGCCGCACCGCAGCAACAAAATCGGCAGTGGATGAGGTTCGGCTGCCATGATGTGGCGCTAGCAGGATATCGGCTGTCAATGAGATTGCCTGACGTAACAGTGCAACCTCACCTGGCAATTCAATATCTCCGGGCAACAGCACGACATGTTGGCCATCAGAGACACGTAAAACGCAGGAGCCATCGTTACCGGCCGCCGCAGTCGCTGGACCGAGTATCGTGAGCGTTAAAGCATGCCAATGCCATTGTTTGGGTCGGCAATCAGTATACGCAGGTAAGCCTTTAACATCAGTGATCAGTTGCGTCGCTGGAAATGTCTGCATTATTGCCTGAGCACCGCCAGCATGGTCGTTATCACCGTGGCTGACCAACAAATAGTCGAGCTGCCAAACTCCCTGCGCAGCCAGAAAAGGTAAAACGACCTGTTCAGCGTAACTATATCCGGAAGGAAATGAAGCTCCCGTATCAAATAGCAGCGCATGGGGCCCCTGCTGCACGACAACCGCTAACCCCTGGCCAACATCCAACACATGTACTTGCCACCCTTTTGAATGAAGCACGCTACTCCATTGCCCCAATTGCAACACGGCAGGCAAAGATAGTAGCAGGGGCAGCCACAAATAAGTGCTGAAAGGACGCCAGTACCACACCAATACCGCGGCCAGTAAGAACAATAGACTCAAAGTCAATGACCACGGCAATAACACCCAACTGCCTGGCAGATGATCACTTAATTGCCATAACACATTGGCTGGCAACAAGGCCCAATCTGCCAAATGCCAGGGTATCAGCGCAAAATTATCAGGAAAATTCAGCACACTGAAACAGCCCCAGAACAGCAGCGCCATTAACGCCAGCGGGATCGCCACCAAGCTGAACCAGGGGACTAACAATAAATTGATCCAAAAACTGTGCAGACTGATACCGCCGAATAGCAGCGCCTGCACCAACGTTAAACCTAAGCATAAACGCCATTGGATCCGCCAAAATTGCCTGAACCAGTGGAAAAATCTACGTTGCCAAGACTCATCACTTGATAGGCGTGGACGTTGCCACTCCCACAGAATTAACGCCAGCGCTATAAATGACAGCCAAAAGCCGCCACTTAACGGGGCCAGAGGATCCAACAGTAAGACAACTGCCATTGCCCACAACCAGCGCTCCCAAACAGATACGGCACGCATTGACAGATTGACCAATATCAAAGCAAGTAACATTAATAGCGCTCGTTGTACCGGTATTCCAAAACCCGCTAACCACGCATACACAGCAGCCGCAGCTAATGCCAGTAATTGCGCCACCAGCAAATTACGCCGCCCGGTGGTTGGCCAAAGGCGCGTGAACGCGAAACGAGACAAGCCATACAACCACAGGGCAACTACTGACAGGTGCAAACCAGAAATCGCCACTAAATGACCGGTACCGCTCTGGCGTAGCTGCCGCCAACGTTGTTCATCAATATACACACGTTCCCCCATCACCAATGCCAGCAGAATATCGCCATTGTTAAATCGGTTCAGGATAGGAGCTAAATGCGTTAATAATGACGCCCGCCAATCATCGGCAGTCTGCTCTCTCACCGCAGAAATCACGCTACCCTTAACAGTAATATGCTGCGCTAACAGATAACGTTGTTGATTAAACCCACCTTGATTTAATACTGAGGGAAACGCGCGTGGACGCACCTGAAACTGCCAATGTTCACCTATTTGCGGTAATAAGGTTGCCGGAGGGGAAAGTTGTTTTACGTCCCAGCCCAGACGCCAGTGTCTGGCGGCGATCCCATTATTGGATTTTCTTGATTCAGCAACTTCTATATTAATCCAGTCGCCATTGCGGTTAACCAGTGATATGATTTTCCCCCGCACAGTCAGGGGTGTCGTCTGTCCCCGAAGCGATGAATATTCGTCCACTTCCTGCAACGACAATATCGAATGGCAATACACTGTCATCCACAAAATCCCTGCAAGGGCTCCGCACATTAGCGCTTTTACGTTATTTGCGTAATTCCATTGCCAGAGTGCGCACAGAAGTAAAGCCCCTGCAATAATTAACTGTGATAATGGAGTGGATGGCATCGTTGGCCAGAAAATGGTCGACGTGATTGCCAGGCAAAAGCCGCTCAGTATGTAATTCATCAGCTAAGTTAAGACAGCAATCGAATCTTATGCCAAAGAAACTGATAAAAAAGTTCCTACCTAAACCCGAAGTTCTACGGGAACACAAATACCTGCGTATGTTTGGTGGTTTGCTGAATAACCCGAATCTTTGGGCACTTACCCGTCGTTCAGCCCCAGGTGCATTTGCTATTGGCTTATTCGTAGCCTGGATCCCCATGCCTTTTCAAATGGTACTGGCCGCTGCACTCGCCATTGCCTTTAACGTGAATCTGCCAGTCTCAGTCGCATTAGTTTGGATTACCAATCCAGTGACTATGCCACCGATGTTTTATTTGGCGTATCTGGCCGGCGCCAAAATACTGCACCATCCGCCAGAACAGTTTGCCTTCGAATTATCATGGAAATGGATTGAAGAGTCCTTTTCAACCATTGCGCCGCCCTTTTTCCTGGGATGCTTTGTCTTCGGCGTTATCAGTGCCGTGGTGGGATATGCGGTCGTGCGAAGCGCCTGGCAATATTCAATCTATATGCAGTGGCAGAAACGCCGCGGAAAATAAGTATGTGTCGCCATAGTCAACAGGCCGCGTAAGCGGCCTGTTGTATTTTTAATGCTTAGCGTGCGGCCAAGGCTCTCGCCGGTGCGATACGACTGGCGCGATATGCCGGATATAACGTTGCCAGTAAACTCATTATCAGGGCCATCAGTAATACCAGTATTACATCTGACAACTCCAACCGAGATGGCAAAAAATCAATAAAGTAGACATCAGCTGACAAGAATTGGTGGCCAGTCAGCTTTTCAATAAATGCCGTGATTGCTGAAAGATTACGCGCCAATAACACCCCGACGACCGTGCCAATCGCACAGCCGACGACCCCGTTCAGTGCACCCTGCACCATAAACACAGCCATCATCGCTTTACGACTAAATCCCATCGTCATTAAAATTGCAATTTCTGCCGCTTTATCCCGCACCGCCATCACCAACGTCGAGACAATATTGAAACAAGCTACCGCAATAACAAGTGCTAAAACCAGATACATAATGGTACGTACCATCTGGATATCCTGATAAAGATGGCCCTGCGTGCGCGTCCAGTCACTGATATAAAGCATCTGTTGCTGCTGGTAACCAAGTTCACGGATAAGTCTTGGCGCTTCAAAAACCCGGGCAACCTTGATACGCACCGCATTAACCGCATCGCCAAGCCCCATCAGTTTTTGAGCATAAGCTAAAGGCATGTAAGCATTGGCATAGTCTAATTCACCACCGACGCTAAAGCTGCCGCTGATAACCAAGGTATGGCTACGCGCACGACCGATATCTGTTGCCGCAGATTGGCTTTTAGGCGGGGGTAGGTAAAGCGTCACGGAATCGCCGATTTTTAACCCCAGTTTTTTCAGCAACGCTTGTCCCATCACAATATGATTGGCATCGCCTTCCAGACTCTGCCAGCCTTGTTGAGACAGGTAATTGCCAAGGGCGGATACTTTCTGCTCCAAGGTCGGGTCAACGCCGGTTATCTGGATCCCAGCAAACCCGCCAGGTTTCTGTATCAATCCCTGAATTTTTACCATGGGTGCGGCGGCGGTAATACCGTTAATGGCACTAGCATCTGCCACCATCTGTCGCCAATCGCTAATGGGTTGTCCGGCGGAGAGCAGTTCGCCTTGAGGTACCACGCCCAACAAGCGCTTTTCCAGTTCACTTTCAAAGCCGTTCATCGCAGACAGCACCAAAATAAGCACTGCCACACCTAACGCTATCCCAGCAGTGGATGCAAAAGAGATAAAACTGACAAAGCCGCTGCGCTGCCGCGCCCGATAGAAACGCCAACCGATCAGTAAAGGCAGCGCCGATTTCATACGTGGTTCTCCATTTCACTCAAATGGCCATCGACCATTTGCAGTTGTCGATCCATACGCGCCGCCAACTGATGATCATGAGTGACAACCACAAACGCAGTCCCCAACTGCGAGGCCAGTTCTCTAATCAACTCGTAAACCGCTTCACCGCTACTGGCGTCCAGATTGCCGGTAGGCTCGTCGGCTAAGACTAGTTTCGGGTTGTTGATTAACGCTCTGGCAATCGCCACGCGTTGCCGCTCGCCGCCAGAAAGTTCAGAGGGTAAATGTTGCAGTCGATGGGCGAGTCCCACCCTGGCTAGCAACGCTTCAGCCTGCTGCCGTACCTCTTGTTTATTACGCCCGGCGATCCAGCCCGGCATACAGACATTTTCCAGCGCAGTGAACTCAGGTAGCAAATGATGAAACTGGTAGATAAAACCCAACGCTTGATTGCGAATTTGAGCCTGTCGCGCGGCTGAGACCTGATACAGCTCTTCACCGTCCAATAATACCTGCCCTGCGCTTGGCTTATCCAGTGTGCCGATAATATGCAACAAGGTGCTCTTCCCCGAGCCCGAACTGCCAACAATTGCTAATTGCTCACCCGCATTTACTGTCAGCGCCACCTCATGCAACACCGGTGTGCTAAGTTTACCTTCTTGATAACTCTTGCTGACCCCTTGGACTTGCAGTAATGGCATATTCTGCATCTGTTCTCTCTTAGCTTTATTCATAACGAAGGGCATTGGCTGGCTGCACCGTTGCAGCTCGTAACGCCGGATAAAGTGTCGCCAGTAACGTGATGACGACAGTGCCGATGGCAATTGCAAGTAACTGTTGATGATTGATAATCACCGGTAATAACTGACCGGGGCCAAGAATACTGATCCCCACACTGTTAAGTAGCGGATTGATATATTCGGTCGCCGTAATACCTAACGCCAGCCCGAGCACTAGACCCAACAACGCATTGAGTGATCCCTGAAACACAAACACCAGCATAATGTCCACACGCCCGAGTCCCTGCGTTTTCAGCACCGCTACATCTGATGTTTTATCGACCACCATCATCACCAGTGCCGATACGATATTAAATGCAGCAACGGCAATGATCAGGCTGAGCATCAGCGACATCATGTTCTTTTCCATTTTTACAGCAGCAAACAGGTGGCCATAGCTATCGCGCCAATCACTGGCTGAAACGTTTAAACCTTGTTTTGCCAATAACTGCTCGACTTTTGGCGTCAATTGCGGCGCGGCAAACGGATCGGTCAAGAACAAGCGTAAATCTTGGATTGCATCTGGAGACTTACGCATTAGTCGGCGAGCATCGGCATAATGGATATAGGCAACATTGGCATCAACCTGTGATCCCATATCAAATACGCCCGCGACCACAAAAGTGCGTTGACTTGGCACCGGCCCTAATGGTGAATACACCACGCCATCACCACTTAGCAGCCGCACTTTATCACCGCTACTGACATTCAGTCGTCTGGCTAACTCGCCACCGAGCAGCACCTTGTAACTGCCACTCCGCAGCGCGTTGTAGGCTTCTGGAAATGTATGGTCAGCGATCGGTGACAACTGACGATCAGCATCTGGAATGATGCCGTAGAGTTGCACTGCACTGATATTCTCGCTGGACTGCACCATCGCTTGTGTGGCGATAGAAGGCGCCGCGCCACGCACTCCCGGTAGAGTTTTCAGCGACTCAGCCAAATTTTGCCAATCACTGAAGGGGTGTTCACTATGCACGGTGAGTTGTGGTACAGCACCTAAAATCCGCTGTTTGAGTTGCCCTTCTAAACCGTTCATTACTGAACTGACAATAATGAGTGCGGCGACTCCGAGGAAAATACCACTGACTGCAAAAAAAGTGATAAAGGAGGCAAAGGCATTAGACTTACGTGCCCGCCAATAACGGTAACCAATAAAACAGGAAAGAACCGGGTTCATGGACAGAACAGCGTCTCCTCAACCATGACACGGCCAAATCCGCGCCAAGCTTGCTAAATCATTGAAGTGGGCACGATAATAGGTGGATTGACCGGTTAAATACAAGAGACTTTGCCTTGTTTCCAGAATCCAGTGCTTATTTCAGTGTGCCGCACCCATTTGACGCTTATATTTCGTTATGGCCAGCAGAACTGCCATTGCCAGATGAAGCACAACTGCAAGCTATGAAATCCAAAGGGATGCAGTTGATGGGCGAAGTCAAAGCGCTTGAAGGTGACTGCCTCATTCACCTGCGGCAGATGGGTGACGATGGCCGAGCCATTGTGGAATATCTGAAATTGCAATCACGCAAGATCGATTTGGTACTCCAGCACCTATTGGAACAGGAAGCGCGGGATGGCGAACACTGTATCGGTCTACAATTTGGTGGCAGCGGCGTACGGCTGCAAAGCCAGATAACCTTACCGCGTGGTAGTCTGGTTAAATTACTGTTGTTTGTGCGCGAAGAGATCCTGTCAGTCTTATGCATGGCTAAAGTCACTGATAGTCGCGAAGATCCCGATAATCCAGGGTTATATCTGCTGGATATGGAATATAGTGTTATCACTGAAGCTGAGGTAGAACAGCTAGTGAAAGCCAGCCTGGTGATCCAGCAGAAACAACTGAAGCTCCGCAAAGTGAGCCGCTGACGACACTGGTACTCGCCGACGCAAATCTCTACAATGTGCGCAATCCTTTCAGAATGAACCTTTTTTTGCCGCTTCAATGACCGTTTTTTCTGTTCTGGCACCGCAGGGTGCCACCAAAGCGGGAGATATCCGCTACCTTGGCTTGCCAGAAGGTGTGCCCCGAGCATTAACGTTAGCCTCTTTGGCGCAACAGCACGGTGGCATCACGCTACTGGTGACACCAGATACACCAACGGCGCTGACACTCGAAGCTGAACTGCGCTATTTGCTTGCGGATAAAGTGCCAGTGTGGCTGTTTCCAGACCGGGAAACCCTGCCTTACGACAGTTTTTCACCACATCAGGACCTGATCTCACAGCGACTGGAAACGCTATCACGTCTGCCCAGCGCAAAACAGGCATTAGTGATCGTCCCGGTGACCACACTGATGGTGAGATTACCGCCTAAGGCATTTCTCAGCGCCAATGTGATGTTGCTGAAACAAGGCGACCACTATCCGCTACAACAGATGCGTGAACATTTGGTGAATGCCGGTTACCACTTAGTTGGTCAAGTCTATGAACATGGCGAATTCGCCATCCGCGGTTCTATTCTGGATATTTTCCCGATGGGCTCGACAGCGCCGCTGCGAATCGAACTCTTTGATGATGAAGTAGAGTCTATCCGCTATTTTGATGCTGACACCCAGCTATCTCAGGAGCCGGTTGACGCGATCCGCATGTTGCCAGCTCGCGAATTTCCAACCGACGATGCGGCGATTGAAGGTTTTCGTCTGCGCTACCGGCGTTACTTTGAAGTGGTAGTTAAAGAACCTGAGTCAGTTTATCAGCAAGTCAGCCGTCACTTGATGCCAGCAGGTATTGAAAACTACCTGCCATTGTTTTTCGATGAAACAGCCAGCCTGTTCGATTATCTGAGCAGTGACGTGCAGTTAATCACTATTGGTGATTTACAAACTGCTGCCGATGCCCATTTGACCCAAGTACAACACCGCTACGAAGACCGCCGCGTTGATCCATTGCGACCACTGCTGGCACCCAAGGATCTTTATCTGCTGACCGATCAACTTTTCGGCAGTTTTAAAGTCTTGCCGCGTGTTCAAGTAGACCTGCCGGACAGCCATAAGCATCAGTGGCATGCAGCCGTTAATCAGCTTCCAGATCTGAGCGTTAATCATAAACAGAAACAGCCGCTCGCTGCGCTGGCAGAGTTTACCGCACAACATGACAAAATCTTATTTAGTGCCGAATCTGAAGGTCGCCGCGAAGCACTGCTGGAATTATTAGCCAAAATCGATCTCAAGCCGCTGTTGTTCGGCGGTATCCGTGAGTTTTTGCAGAGTGATAGCAGTATCGGCCTGATAGTATCGCCACTGTCGGTCGGTTGTCAGTTGCAGGATCCTCGGTTGAGCATCATCTGTGAAACCGAACTGTTCGGTATGCGTATTTCACAGCAGCGACGCCGCGATAAACAGCGACAGATCAGTCAGGACGCGCTTATTCGCGATTTGGCGGAACTGAAAGTCGGTCAACCAATTGTGCATCTGGAACATGGTGTAGCCTTGTATCAAGGATTGGAAACCCTTGATGCTGGCGGCATGGTGGCTGAATATCTCAAGTTGGAGTATGCCGGTGGTGACAAACTCTATGTGCCGGTGTCGTCACTGCATCTTATCAGCCGCTATACGGTCGGGCCGGATCAGGAACCGGGCCTCAACAAACTGGGTAATGACACCTGGGACAAAGCCCGTAAGAAGGCGATTGAGCGGATCCGAGATGTTGCGGCAGAACTGCTCGACATCTATGCCCGTCGCCAGTCCCGCCCCGGCGTGGCAGCCAAACTGGATCAACAGGATTACGCGCTGTTTGCCCAAAGTTTTCCGTTTGAAGAAACAGTAGATCAGGAAACCGCCATTGATGCCGTGTTGCTGGACATGCAATCGCCGGTTGCGATGGATCGTCTGGTGTGTGGCGATGTGGGTTTTGGTAAAACGGAAGTTGCCATGCGCGCAGCATTTGTCGCAGTTAATGCAGGTAAACAAGTGGTGGTGTTAGTACCAACTACGCTACTGGCGCAACAGCACTATGAAAACTTTAAGGACAGATTTGCCGACTGGCCGGTGCGCATCGAAGTGATGTCACGCTTCCGCACAGCGAAAGAGCAACAACAGGTGATTGACGCACTTGCCGATGGCAAGGTCGATATCGTCATCGGAACCCATAAACTGCTGAATTCTGAAGTACGCTTTGAAGACCTTGGCTTATTGGTCATCGATGAAGAACATCGATTTGGCGTACGTCAGAAAGAGAAGATTAAGGCCTTAAGAGCAAATGTGGATATTCTGACGCTCACCGCAACCCCTATTCCGCGGACGCTGAATATGGCGATGTCAGGGATGCGTGACTTGTCGATTATCGCTACCCCGCCGGCCAAACGACTGGCGGTAAAAACCTTTGTCCGCGAATACGATAAAAATACTGTACGCGAAGCGATTCAACGTGAAATTCTCCGTGGTGGGCAGGTGTATTTTCTGCATAACAATGTGGAGACTATCGAAAAAGCCGCCGAAGATATTCGGGAACTGGTGCCACAGGCTCAGGTCGTTGTGGCCCACGGGCAAATGCGTGAACGCGATCTGGAACGCGTGATGTCGGACTTTTATCACCGTCGTTATAACGTCTTGGTCTGTACCACTATTATTGAAACCGGTATCGACGTTCCAAGTGCCAACACCATAATTATCGAACGCGCCGATATGTTTGGACTGGCGCAATTGCACCAGCTCCGCGGTCGTGTTGGCCGTTCACATCATCAGGCCTACGCCTACCTGATGACACCGCATCCCAAACGCATGACGACTGATGCCAGAAAACGCCTTGAAGCGATTGATGCACTCGAAGATCTGGGCGCAGGTTTTATGTTAGCAACACAAGATCTGGAAATTCGAGGTGCAGGTGAACTGCTCGGTGAAGAACAGAGTGGCCATATCTCAAAAATTGGCTTCAGCCTGTATATGGACATGCTGGAATCAGCCGTGAATGCGCTCAAACAAGGTAAAGAACCATCTCTGGCACAAATGCTTAATGAACAGAGCGAATTGGAACTGCGGATCCCGGCGCTGTTACCGGAAGATTATGTCGGCGATGTGAATATTCGCCTGTCGCTGTACAAACGCATTGCTAATTGCCGCAGTGAAACCGCATTAGATGAGCTAAAAGTAGAACTCATCGACCGCTTTGGTTTGTTGCCGGAAGCCACCCGCAATCTCATGCAGATGACGCTACTGAAACACCAGGCCACCGGTTTGGGAATTAAAAAGCTGGAGATGCACAGTCGCGGCGGCAGTCTCGAATTTCGTGAAGATCATCGGATCGATCCTGGTTTCATTATTGGGCTTCTCCAATCTCAACCACAAATCTATCGAATGGATGGTCCGAATAAGTTAAAGTTCACGATGGCAACTGAGAGTAGTAAGCAGCGATTAGATCTGGCTACGTTGCTATTAGCACAGTTAGCACAACACACTCTGGGAGATAAATAGTGTTTGCAAAATTTCTGCTGGCAGCGCTGACAACAATGGCTCTGAGTCCCATTGTTCAGGCGGCACAGTATCCATGGTACGAAGTGGAAATCTATGTTTTTGAACGCCAATCCCACAGTGATGAACATTGGCCTGACACTCCACTGGACTTAAAAACCACTAATGCAGTGGATTTGCTTACGCCACAAGTTGCCAGTGATATTACCGGCGTCAGCATGGCATTAGGTGATTGTGGCAAAAACAGCTGGAATACCGTTGGTAGTGTAAGTAACAGCGATGGTACTAATACTCAGCCACAACAACCGTGCCATGGGCTGGAAAGTGCTACCACCTTGGTAATGCCGAAAATTATGCCCGTCAATGTATTACCAAAGAATGTTCAGACCGCAGATTTACAGACCGCAGTGCTGGAAGGCGCAGACCAGGCACAATTTGGGGACATGATTGCTAAACTCCAACGCCAAGCGGGCGTACAATCGCTGTTGCATATGACCTGGAAACAAGAAATGAAGCCACGGCGTCAGGCTCAGCCCTTGCACTTGTTTGCAGGGCAAGATTTTTCTGAGCGTTTCCAAGCTAATGGACTACCGATCAGCCAGCAAGCTGTCACCCAAAGCAGTTTTGGTGGAATTAACGAGTTGATGCCACAGGAAAAGCCCGCGCCAGTATGGAAATTTGATGGACTGTTGAATATCTACCTAAATCACTATCTATACGTAGAAACCCGCTTTAACTTGCGTCAAGCTGGGCAAAAAAGCATTTCATTGGAGGGGCAGCCTGCAACTGTCATCCCTTACCTTTACAGCATGCCAATGGAACAAAACCGCAGGATCCGTAGCACGGAAATTCACTATTTTGACCATCCGGCAATGGGCATGATTCTGCAGGTAAGACGTATGCAGCAACCAGATGGAGCTGAGCCGCAACAGGAACCGGAGTCTCAGGAGATTGAAGATGATCAACCGCAGACGCCACCGGCGGCTGAGACAACTACGCCATCCACCAAGAATATCCAGCCGCTACAAAATTAAACGGTAATAGAAAAGTCGAGGTAGATTTCATCTGCCTCGTCTTCTTCTACAAATACGTTGTCCACTTTGGCATTTGCTGGTCCCGTCTCACACCAGGCAATTAGCTGATCGACAGCAGGGAAAGCACCTTGCGCCAGGATCTGTACACTGCCATCATCCATGTTGCTGACATAGCCGGTAACCCCAAGCGCATTGGCCTTCTGCAACGCTGAATATCGAAATCCAACGCCCTGCACTTTGCCCCTAATGGTGATCATCACCCTTTTCATGCTACCCGCTCCCCTTTGTCATTGCTCTTATAAATCAAGCACTACGAACGCGAAAAAGCAAAAATAAAAAGGTGATGTCCATTACATCAGGCCATACGTCCACCTGCAGTTGCCTTGGTACGACAACCTAAATTGTTTTTACCATCATCAGCATCAATTAAAGCTGCTTTTTGAAGGCCTTAATCGATACCATATGACTGGATAATGATGGAAATTTATGAGGCTGCTGACGATCCCAGATAACCTCATAATATTGACTCAGTAACGTTTCACTTCGTTGACTGTCGAGTATTTCATCGTTGACCGAAAGAAGACACAGTGCCCGTCCACGATTCTTGAGTCGAAATTCCTTCACGCATTTTTGCGCAATATCGACATATTCTTCGGGACGGTCAATTTTCCCGGGCATATTTTCTTCCGGCCAGAGATTGGGATTAACTAACACCGTTTTGATCCCCGCCAGAAAACCAATACGTTCAGCCCAAAAGCCCCCCAAACCTACCCCCACCAACAAGGGTTGTTTATCGTTGGTCAGTTTCAGCTGTTTGCAAACTTCATTGAGCAGGTGCTGCATATCATGTTTAGGGTATAGCGTGCTATAACTCAACAATCGCACATCATCGTCAATAAACTGCAATTGTCTGACTTTTTCATAATTGCCAGGACTGGTGGCATCAAAGCCATGCAGATATAAAATCATCGTCACGATTTCCTTAGCTGACGGTTTCTCTCTCCAAACTAACCAACCTGCGCACAAAAGATCTTGTGCCAAGTCAAATTAACTGGGAAGAAGCTCTGACGCAAGTGTCACCGCCTGCTGCCAACGAGTGTCATTCTCCAGTGCTTTCATCAATCTAGTACTATCAGGCTTTAATGACGCCAATAATCCCTCAGGCGACTTTGGCCACAAAAAATCATGCAGCAATGTTCTGGCCCCTTCGGGTTCATTACACACCAGTAAGATGTCGCATCCAGCGTCGATTGCCGCTTGTGCTCGCTGACGGTAATCACCTGCGAATGCGGCACCTTTCATTCCCAAATCATCTGAAAAAATAACGCCATTAAAGCCTAACTCGCCCCGTAATACCTGTTGCAGCCAAAAGGTTGAAAAGCCAGCGGGCTGACTATCTGCCTGCGGATAGATCACATGCGCCGGCATAATCCCTTGCAGCGTTCCCTCAGTAATCAGGGCCTTAAACGGCACCATATCATTTGCCTTTATATCAGCCAACGAACGGTCATCAACAGCCTGCGCATGATGAGTATCAGCGGCCACACTACCGTGCCCCGGGAAATGCTTGCCGACGGCCGCCATTCCGGCATCATGCATGCCTTCGATAAAGCGACGAGCTAATGTAACCACATTCGCCGGTTCGGCAGCAAAACTACGTTTACCGATAACTTCACTGATACCATCCAGATCCAATACAGGAGCAAAGCTTAAATCGATATCACAAGCGAGTAACTCTACCGCCATTAGGAAGCCCAACTCACGCGCCCAATTCATCGCTTGTTCGATACTTTCAGCAGCAGGCAAAATACTCCCCATCGCGGGTATCTGGCTAAAACCCTCTCGAAACCGTTGAACACGTCCCCCTTCGTGATCAACAGCGATGACCAACTCCGGCCTTATTTGCCGTATCGATTGCACCAACTCAATCAATTGTGAACGATTACTGTAATTGCGGCTAAACAAGATAACGCCACCAACTGCTGGGTGCTGCAATACTTCTGCTTCATCGTTCCGTAAAGCGATTCCTGCGATATCCAGCATTAAATAACTCATGCATTTTCCTTATAGAAATTGATACTACTGCCGATGATTCAGTCTCACCAAGATATTCGCGCACACTATATCTATACTGACTAATAGCGCAGCAAGCCACAATGTTAGTCTGACTAATGCGAGCATATATAGATTAAAATATCTAATGCATTACCTATCACAAAATGTGGGATACTTAATTCAATATCCGGTCAGCAAATTACCGCTAAGATTACCGGTAAATTTCACTGGGAGCGAGTTTTGCGCTACAGGAAGCACAACGATATCGAGCACTATCAGGGTTTATATTTCATGATCAGCGTATTTGACATGTTCAAAATCGGCATCGGCCCCTCCAGCTCCCATACTGTTGGGCCTATGAAAGCCGGCAAATTGTTCATTGAACGTCTGTTACAAGAAGAGCTGTTACCGCAAGTTGATGAACTACGCGCCGAGCTGTTCGGTTCATTAGGACAAACAGGGAAAGGTCATGGTACAGGAAAGGCGGTCATTCTGGGATTAATGGGCGAAGATCCAGAAACTGTCGATACCGACAAGGTCGAAGCGGTATTGCAACAAGTACACGACCGTGAGTCGTTAACGCTCGCAAGCGGCCAAATCGTTAAATTCACGCTGGAAAACGGTATCACCTATCATCGCCGTAAGACACTTCCAGCCCATGCCAATGCCATGACCTTATCTGCCTGGCGAAACGGTGAATGTATTACTCAACGGACTTATTATTCTGTTGGCGGTGGATTTATCTTGAATGAAGAGGAAATCCAGCAACAGAATGCCTCGCCTGCGACCCCGTTACCTCAAGTTCCTTATGATTTTAATACTGCTAGTCAACTAGTCAGTTTATGTGTTGATAATGGCCTGAGTATTTCATCGCTGATGTATGCCAATGAAATGACCATACTGCCTGAGCGTGAAGTCACCGCGAAACTTTGGCATATCTGGCAAACCATGAAGCAATGCGTCGATAAAGGTTGCCGTAAGGAAGGAATACTGCCGGGAGGTCTCAAACTACGACGTAGGGCGCCAGCCTTATACCGTCGTCTTAAAGCGGAAAGTAAAAATACTATCGATCCACTGAATGCCATGGACTGGGTCGACTTGTTTGCGATGGCTGTTAATGAGCAGAATGCCGCTGGTGAACGTGTTGTAACTGCCCCTACCAATGGGGCTGCCGGTATTATTCCGGCGGTCATGAGCTACTACGATACCTTTGTGGAGCCATTAGACGAAGATAACTGCGCCCGCTTTTTGCTGACAGCTGCGGCAATTGGCATCTTATATAAAAAGAATGCATCAATCTCTGGCGCTGAAGTGGGATGCCAAGGCGAAGTCGGTGTTGCTTGTTCCATGGCGGCAGCGGCGCTGACAGAGATCATGGGCGGGACTGTTGAACATGTCGAAAACGCTGCCGAAATCGGTATGGAGCATAATCTGGGCTTGACTTGTGATCCCGTGGGAGGCTTGGTGCAAGTTCCTTGTATAGAGCGCAATGCGATGGGCGCCGTAAAAGCGATCAACGCCTCTCGCTTGGCATTACGTGGCGATGGCAATCACAAGGTATCACTGGATAAAGTGATTAAAACCATGATGGATACCGGCAAAGATATGCGCAGTAAGTACAAAGAAACCGCGAAGGGAGGACTCGCGGTGAATATTGTCGAATGCTGATACCACAACATTATATACAAAAGCCCGGAATTTCCGGGCTTTTGTATAAGAGCCAAGAGTTAACGCACTGGTAAATCAACATCGGCGAACATCTCTTCAATGAGTTGTGCATCTTTTAGTGCTTCTGCTTTTTCAACCACATCGCGTGTCAAATGTGGCGCAAAATGCCTTATAAAGTCATACATATAACTTCTAAGAAAATTCCCTTTGCGGAAACCGATCTTAGTCGTACTGTGAGCAAACAAGTGACTGGCATCAATTGCGACCAGATCACTGTCAATAATCGGATCTACCGCCATTGAGGCGATAATGCCGACCCCTAATCCAAGTCTGACGTAGGTTTTCAGCACATCGGCACTCGTGGCACTAAACACCACTCTGGGCTCGATGCCGGCTCGTTTAAAGCCCTTCTCAATCTCTGACGCCTTATCGAAACCAAAGACATAAGTCACTAAAGGAAAACGAGCCAATTCTTCAATGGTGATATGACTACGTGATGCCAACGGGTGATCTTTTAACACGACCACTGAACGATTCCAGTGGTAGCAAGGTAACATAATCAGATCTGTATAAAGATGCATGGCTTCGGTTGCAATCGCAAAATCGGCGATACCGTGGGCGGCAGACTCACTGATCTGTGCGGGACTACCTTGATGCATATGTAAATTAACTTTGGGATATCGGGCGATGAATTGCTGAATGATTTTCGGCAGTGCATAGCGAGCCTGTGTATCTGTCGTCGCCAGCGTTAAATCGCCCTGATCTGGCTTGGTGTATTCTTCGGCAACTTTCTTAATACTTTCTACTTTGCCAAGAATATCATTGGCGATGCGGATCACCTGTTCACCAGCAGGAGTGACATGTGTTAAATGTTTGCCGCTGCGGCCAAAAATCTGGATACCAAGTTCATCTTCCAGCATCCGTACCTGTTTACTGATCCCCGGTTGCGATGTGTACAGATTTTCAGCGGTAGCAGAGACATTCAGGTTATGGTTAACGACTTCGGCAATATAGCGCAATTGCTGCAGCTTCATGTTGATAAATCCTTGAATTTCTGTACCGCGCAGT
This sequence comes from Shewanella sp. A32, assembly GCF_029167175.1. Taxonomy (NCBI): domain Bacteria; kingdom Pseudomonadati; phylum Pseudomonadota; class Gammaproteobacteria; order Alteromonadales; family Shewanellaceae; genus Shewanella; species Shewanella sp. A32. Next base: position 56,624 of record NZ_JARFTS010000008.1, on the reverse strand, counting down.
GACAGAATGATAAGCGGAGATCGCCAGACTATAATCAAACGTTATAGTACAACGGAATAACTAAATCAAATAGGAATATAATGAATTTCCTGCCGGAGATCTGCGATTTCACTCATCAAGCTAGTCTATGATAGCTAGGCTAGTTTGTTGATTTAATGTAGCATTACCAAAATTATAAAATTATCGGAACAACTATGGCATTTACCCTGGTACTGGTGCTGGTTGGTGCACTGCTGTTGTTAGTGATCGGGATTAATACCCTGCAACAACAAAAGCAGCGTGCAGAGGCGTTAAGACGAACTGAATTGGCTCGTCAGCGTGCCATTCTTGAGGAAACGGAAGAGGTGTTGGCCAATACCGGCATGTTTCCCTGTACCAGTCATACTAATCTGGTGTTATACAAGCGCATCAAAGAAGCGGCGCAGCAAGCTAAGATGCTCTGCAACACCTCACAGAAAGCAGATTATGAACGTCGGGTGCTAGATCTCAATGGCATGATTGAAAGCATGCAGAAGGTGCCATCGCAACAACCTTCTATTGAGAACTTTCGGTTGCCTGATAATGACCGGCAAATCTTAGTATTAGTGCAAACCCTAAAGAAGCTGAAAGCTATCATTCGCGATGAACACAACAAAGGCAAAATGGATCCCAATGTCTTTGCCAATGAAGAAAACCGGATCAATAGCCTGCAATTACGAATTAACGTGGAAAGTATGCTGTCGCGCGCGCGCAGTGCTTGCTATCTGAAACAATATGGCTCATCAAGACAGATGGTGACCAAAGCGCTGGGAACCTTAAATACCATCAAAGCACAAACCCCGACAGATCCCTTTATCACCAAAAAAGTGGAAGAAGCTAAGCTGTTGTTAGAAGAAATTAACAGTGCGTTAAATTTAGCGCAGCCCAGTGCGCCAAAAGCAAAAGACGAAGACGACATCGATTTACTGTTTCAACCCAAGAAAAAATGGTAAATACACAAACGCCCTGCAATGCAGGGCGTTTTACTCTTTCATGCAGAGAAGTTAATTAACCTTTCTTCTTAGTGTTGAGAACCTGCCACTTTCCATCCACATAATGTGCTGACCACCCAGTCGCTTTACCATTGACTTCACTAGCCACGTACTGCTCTTTGGTTTTACGACTAAATTTCACCAACGTAGGATGCCCATCGTCATCTTTTACCGGGGCATCAGCGAGATATAGGTATTTCGGCCACAATAATTCACGATATTTCACTAATTCAGCCACTAGCGGCGCACGGGTCTCACGTGATTTAGGGAAAGTACTGGCCGCCAGAAATAACCCAGCAGCACCATCGCGTAGCACAAAATACGCATCAGATTTGCTGCATTTCAGTTCCGGAAGATGGATAGGATCTTCTTTTGGCGGTGCGACTTCACCATTCTTCAGTAGCTTACGAGTATTTTTACACTCAGGGTTAACGCAGCCGAAATATTTACCGAAACGACCGTTTTTCAGCTCCATGTTGGAACCACAACGGTCACATTCAATCACCGGACCTTCATAACCTTTAATCTTAAAGTGACCGGTTTCGACCTCATAACCAGGACAACTTGGATTATTACCACAGACGTGCAGCTTACGCGTTTCATCCAAGAGATAACTGTCCATCGCTGTGCCACACAACCCACAACGGTGCTTAGCTCGTAACGCATCAGTTTCCGCATCTTCACCATCGGTAATAGCTTCTTCACCAGGTGTAAGGTTCAGCGTGGTTTTGCATCGTTCTTTAGGCGGCAACTCGTATCCTGAACACCCTAAAAATACGCCGGTAGATCCAGTACGGATGCCCATTGGCCGACCACAGGTAGGACATTTGATATCAGTCAGTATCATCTGATTAGGGCGCATACCGCCCTCTTCTGCCGGTAATTCCGCTTTCTCTAGGGTATGACTGAATTCTTTATAGAAGTTATCGAGTACCTTTTTCCATTCGAGCTGCCCTTGCGCCACATTATCCAATGTTTGTTCCATCTCGGCGGTAAAGTCGTAGCTCATCAGATCAGAGAAGTTTTCCAGCAGGCGCTTACTGACGATTTCACCCATTTTCTCAGCGTAAAAACGGCGATTCTCTACGCGCACGTAGCCACGGTCCTGAATGGTGGAGATAATTGTTGCGTAGGTTGAAGGCCGGCCGATACCACGTTTTTCGAGCTCTTTCACCAAAGAGGCTTCACTGTATCGCGCTGGAGGCTTAGTAAAGTGTTGCTTAGGATTCAGCGTTTGCAGAGACAACATGTCACCCTCCGCAACGTAAGGGAGTGTGACTTCTTCCTCGTTCTTCTTCTTCAATGCTGGCTGTACACGCGTCCAACCATCAAATTTCAGTGTGCGACCAGTCGCCCTTAGCTCAAAGTCACCAGCGGTAACGGTTAAACGCGTAGCATCATACTGAGCAGGTGTCATCTGGCAGGAAACAAACTGGCGCCAGATTAACTCATACAAGCGCTGAGCATCGCGTTCCATATCAGACAACGTCGCAGCGTGAACTTTCACGTCTGACGGACGAATCGCTTCATGGGCTTCCTGGGCACCTTCTTTATTACCATAATGATTGGGCGCGGCAGGTAAGTATTGCTCACCGAACTCTTTGGCAATCATGCTACGTACGCTGTCCAGCGCTTCCTGACTAAGGTTGGTGGAGTCTGTACGCATGTAAGTGATGTAACCGGCTTCATAGAGACGCTGTGCCAGCATCATGGTCTTTTTCACACCGAAGCCTAAACGGGTACTGGCAGCCTGCTGCAACGTTGAAGTAATAAATGGCGCACTTGCCTTACTTTGAGTCGCCTTAACTTCTCTGCCAGTAACTTTGTAAGTGGCATTTTCCAGCAGCTTAACCGCGGCCATAGCTTCGGCTTCATTGCGTGGTGAAAATTCCTGATTTGCCTTTTTTACAACTTCCAGCGTCAGCGGCTCTGCTGCAAGAGTAGTGACATCAGCATTCACATCCCAAAATTCTTCGGGCACGAAGGCTTTAATTTCTGCTTCACGTTCAACCACCAAACGCACAGCCACAGACTGCACCCGTCCAGCAGACAAACCTCGCGCCACCTTTTTCCACAGCAGCGGCGATACCATAAAGCCGACGACACGATCGAGGAAACGCCGCGCCTGCTGAGCATTAACCATGTTGTTATTCAGCTCACCAGGATGACTGAATGCATCTTGAATCGCGCTTTTGGTAATCTCGTTAAACACGACACGGCGATAACGACTGCTATCACCACCAATCACTTGCTGCAAATGCCAGGCGATAGCCTCCCCTTCACGGTCCAAGTCGGTTGCGAGATAGACTTTATCAGCGTCTTCCGCCAGCGATTTCAGCTCTTTAACGACCTTTTCCTTGCCCGGCAAGATCTGATAATTTGCTTTCCAGCCGTGTTCAGGGTCGACCCCCATACGGGAAACCAATGCGGAATGCTCTTTTGCCTGCTTATATGCGACCTTTTCTTCCGGCGTCATTTTTCGGACATCGGCAACGGACTTAGTCTTGCCATTCGGCTCGGCAGAAGAGGAAGTCGGCAGGTCCCGGATATGACCTACGCTCGACTTAACGATGTATTCTTTTCCAAGATATTTGTTAATAGTCTTGGCTTTAGCCGGCGATTCGACAATAACTAGCGATTTTCCCATAGTGTGATTAGCGCCAAAAGATCTCTGAAAGGTAAAAATTGCCCCCATATATAGAGGGTTGTCTATCGACTTGCAAGTCGAACGCTGTTTTTAATGCGACGGCAACTCACTTTTTAAGCAAAGGAAAAATTATTTTTATAAATAATTTTGCGTTATTAAAAACTAATATTTCATATTCAAGCTACTGGCAAGTAATAGTTATGCAATTGTGACAAAAAAGCCTTTATTCGTTACTTTTTCATAGGTTGTTAGCTGACGGGGCATCAGTATACTGGCATTAAATATTGACGATCACGCCCTGCATCACAGCAACAGGAAACGCCATGAAACAGTTCGAAGCGAATTTCGACGGGCTTGTCGGCCCGACTCATAACTATGCTGGATTATCATTTGGTAATGTCGCATCGCAGAGTCACGCGGCACAAGCCTCGAATCCCCGGGACGCAGCGAAACAAGGCTTAAAAAAAGCAAAGGCATTGGCGGATATGGGGCTGGTACAAGGTATCTTAGCACCGCAGGAGCGCCCAGATGTGCACACGCTGAGGCGATTAGGCTTTTCTGGTACCGATGCTGCTGTTTTGCAAAAAGCTGCTAAACAGGCCCCGGCATTACTCCAAGCATGTGCCAGTGCATCAAGTATGTGGACGGCCAATGCCGCAACCGTGTCTCCAAGTGCTGATACTTGTGACGGTAAAATTCATTTCACCCCGGCAAGTCTCGTGGACAAATTCCATCGCGCAATAGAACCCGCAACAACCGGCAAACTTCTTAAAGCGATTTTCGATGATAACCGTTACTTCGTACATCATCAGCCATTACCTTCACACCCGAGCTTAGGCGATGAAGGTGCCGCCAACCATACCCGTCTTTGTCAGGCTTATGATCAGGCTGGTGTTGAAATATTTGTCTATGGTCAGTCTGCAACCAATGCCCATTTACCTAAACCCCAGAAATATCCTGCTCGCCAAACATTGGAAGCGTCCGAGGCAATTGCCAGATTGCACCAGTTAGATAATGACAGTACCGTGTTTATTCAGCAGAATCCTGCGGTTATTGATCAAGGGGTATTTCACAACGATGTGATTGCTGTCGGCAACCAGAATATGCTGTTTTACCACGAACAGGCGTTCTGGGATGGCAAGAAGAAGTTGGCGGAACTGCGCGGCAAGTTGCAAGGGCCCTTACATCTGGTAGAAGTGCCCAATCATCAGGTAAGTGTCACCGACGCTGTAAAAACCTACCTTTTTAATACCCAAATCATCACACTCGCTAGTGGTGAAATGGCATTGATTGCACCGACAGACTGTGAAGAGAACCCTCGTGTAAAAGCCTATTTGGACCAGTTACTGACGATGGATACCCCTATCAAACAAATCCATTTCTTTGACGTAAAGCAAAGCATGCACAATGGTGGAGGGCCGGCATGTTTGCGGCTTCGGGTTGCCATGAATGACACAGAGATAGCCGCAATCAATCAGCATGTATTGTTAACTGATGAGTTGTTTGAAAAATTGAATCGCTGGGTAGATCGTCATTACCGTGATCGACTGGAAGTTACCGATTTGGCTGATCCACAACTATTAATCGAATCCAGAACGGCATTAGATGAGCTGACTCAGTTGATGAAACTGGGCAGTATTTATCTTTTTCAACAGTGATAGTTCTATTTGTAAAAAGAACTGCCCGATAATTACCGGGCAGTTCTATAACTAGACGTTATTAAGGAGCCTGTACAACAACTATTGGCAAATTAACAACTTCCGTTACGGTATCGCTTCCATTTCCCGATGGTCCAGGCGTTGTTACGGTTACCAGTAAATTTCCTGCTCCTGCAGCACCACCTTTCAAACTCACAGAAAAACTTCTTCCGCCGTTATAATTTGAGTTTGGCCATACATATTTACTAGAACTGGTTATGGTAGCCCCATTGGCAGAAATATCGACTTCAGTTCCTGCTGGCATCTGCTGATTATTAACATCGGAGATAGTGAAATACACCCTTGCAGAGCCACCTTCAGTAATATTTACTACACCATCAGCCACCAACCCATCATCGTCATCAATCAGAATATTGGACTCCTGAGTAGCATATGCCTCACTTCCCGACATTATCAATACCAACGACCGACGGACATTTACAGATTTAGAGGCGCTACACAGCACGGTAGATGCTGCACTATCGTCACACAATACCCCATTGTATTCACCATCAGCAAAATTGTACTCATTCAGACCAGTTGGATTATTGGCATCAACAAAATCGGTATAGGTTTCATGATCCCCCGAGGTGTCTGTAGAGCCACCTTTATCATATGCTGGAGTGTAAATACCATCTTCGTTGTGATCGACAAAGGCCTCTGGCAAATCATAACAATCACCACTGTTATCACGACCACAATCCGTTCCATCACCAACAAAACGACTGAACTCAGTATCAGTGTCCATGATGTTATTACTGTTTAAATCAGGAAATGACTCTTCCCCTATTGCCGTTGCAGTAATAGTCACTCGACCACCAAAAGGCTGACCATAATAGTTGCCTAGATACTTATCTCCTTTGAAATTGGTTAACTCAACCTCAGCAGATTGGGGATCAGCTATTTGATTCCCAGAAGCGTCGAGTAATGGTCCATTGTTATCAACGCCAACAGGACGCGGTAACTGGCTTGTCCATAGAACAGAACAAACCCCATCAGTCGTCTGACATGACCCCTCAATAGAACCACCTTCGGCAGTAAAGACTACAGCAGTACCATTGGGCACAGGGTTGTTGAACGCATCAGCTAAACGTGCAGTTACAGTGACCTGAACACCATCATAATTCCAACCTTCAACGTTATAAGTTGATGCGGATAAAGAGAAGCTATCCTGATCAGGCTTACCTGTAGTAACAACGAGTACATTTGACTGACTAGAAATCAATGGACTTGAGCCGTTAACACTCGCAGTAACTCGAACAGACGTTGCCACAGTTCCTGCATTAACTACCGTTTGGGCAATCCCTTGACTATTAGTCGTGGCTAGATAAGGGTCTAATGTTAGCCCTCCAACTGTTGTATTTAAGGAGAAATCAACATCCTTATTAGCGACTGGATTTCCATTAGTATCTAAAACCTTAAACCTTAATGTTGAAGACTCATCACCTCCGGTTCCTTTAATACTAATTTGTTCTGGAGAAGCGTCTATAAAAACAATACTTCCAGCATCAGCAGACAACACGGTAATGGTACCAGTGGCAGAAAGACTTTGACCGCCTACGTCAGCTGTGACAGTTATCGCATCAGGCCCGACACATCCTTGAGCAAGATAAGTGCTGCTTGCTTGCCCATTTATAGCTGTAATTGGTGAGCTAATTTCTGCCTCAGGTACTGATTTATTTGAACATGTAGATGCAAAATTAACGTCCACTGGCTCAGTAAAAGGATTACCGTTCCCATCTTTTAATTCGACGGAAATTGTAGCTGTCCCTCCCGCAGAAAGCGTTGATGCACTCACCAAAGCTTGGCCTGACACGAATGGAGTCCCACTTCCCATAACAACATTTGTGGCGCCTATTGCAAATATCTTTTGAACTGACTCGCCGGTTACCAACGATGCAGTTGCCGTCCCAGCACCAAGTTCACTTCCTGCATAGAGCCGGACACTTGCGACCCCTTCACTATTGGTTATCGCAGTAGAGATCGGCAGATCTCCCTTTGACACGGAAAAAGTGACAATTACAGTCTGTGAAATACCGGTAACTTTTGCGGTAAGTACACCTGGCGTTGTCGAGTTAATCGTATCAATTGGATTTCCAGCCTCATCTGTCAGCGCTAAAGTAACCTGTGCGCTTCCACCACTAGCACCTCCATCACCAGCCATAGTGAAGCCCACTGTAGCTGACTCCCCGGAGGCGATCGACGCTGTAACTGTACCCGCACCTGCGACATCTGAAGTTGCCAATGTCACCGTAGCTACACCGTTAGTATCAGTCAGTGCGGTACCGATAGCAGGGACAAACACACCAAGAGAGCTGTTACTTAACTTAAAGGTCACTAATTGCCCGGCAACCACTCCCGTAGCACTGTTGGTGACTGTCGCACTCAATGTGGCAGGTGTCGCTGCCGAGATATTGGCGTTTGAAATTGCCAAGGCAATGGTAGTGGTTTCACCACCACCAGCGCCATCACCGGCCATAGTGAAGCCTACTGTGGCGGTGGCCCCGGAAGCGACCGATGCGGTCACAATACCCGCACCGGCGACATCAGCAGTGGTCAAGGTCACTGTCGCAACGCCGTTAGCATTTGTCAACGCTGTACCGGTCGACGGAGTAAAGCTTCCTAACGCACTATCATTTAACTTAAAGGTCACTAATTGCCCGGCAACCACTCCCGTAGCACTGTTGGTGACTGTCGCACTCAATGTGGCAGGTGTCGCTGCCGAGATATTGGCATTTGAAATTGCCAAAGCAATGGTAGTGGTTTCACCACCACCAGCGCCATCACCGGCCATAGTGAAACCGACAGAAGCTGATGCTCCGGAGGCGACTGATGCGGTCACAATACCCGCGCCGGCAATATCAGCAGTGGCCAAGGTCACTGTCGCAACACCGTTAGCATCTGTCAGTGCTGTACCAGTCGCCGGAGTAAAGCTCCCAAGCGTACTATCACTCAGCTTAAAGGTCACTAATTGCCCGGCAACCACTCCCGTAGCACTGTTGGTGACTGTCACACTCAATGTGGCAGGTGTCGCTGCCGAGATATTGGCATTTGAAATTGCCAAAGCAATGGTAGTGGTTTCACCACCACCAGCACCATCACCGGCCATAGTGAAGCCTACTGTGGCGGTGGCACCAGAGGCAATCGACGCCGTAACTGTACCGGCACCAGCAACATCAGCAGAGGCCAAGGTCACTGTAGCAACACCGTTAGCATCAGTCAGTGCGGTACCAATAGCCGGAACAAATGTCCCAAGCGCACTATCATTTAGCGTAAATGTCACCAATTCACCAGCAATTGCTCCTGTCAGTGAATTTTTGACAGTAGCCGTTAATGTCGCTGGTGTGTCTGCGGCTATATTGCTGCTTGAGATGCTTAACGTAACTGAAGTTGTTCCGGTTGGCGGGGTAGTACTACCACCAGTGGAATCGGAAAGTGCACTGCCGCCCCCGCCACAGCCACTTACCATAAAACCTAAAAATAACGCCCAAAAAAACTTAACCGCTGACTTCATTGTCAGCCTCCTTGTCATATATTTGAACTTAAATATTTTTATATGCGTTACAGCTTAAAATAAACATTATATTCACACAATGATTTCATTTTTATCATTTCATGGACATGTATTTACTTTCAATATCTATGGTCCAATATTCCCTGAATTGCGCTTTCTTGATAGGCTTAGGGCGCCAAGAATAAAATCTATAAATTTACAGGAATAATTATGGCGTTTATGAAGAGGAAGATAGGGCTAACCGGCAAAATCTTAATTGCCATGGTGCTCGGTGTTGTCGTAGGTCTAATTCTGCGCAATGCGTTTCCTGACAGTCAGTTTGTCAAGGAATACATCACAGATGGTGTACTTAATGTTATTGGAACGATTTTTATTAACTGTCTGAAGATGCTGGTTGTACCCTTGGTCTTTATCTCACTGGTATGTGGTACCAGTTCGCTCAGCGAACCTTCAAAATTAGGTCGTCTGGGCGGTAAGACCCTAGCATTTTATCTGTTCACTACTGCGGTTGCTTTAGTTGTGGCGATCTTTATCGCCGTCATTATCCATCCAGGCAGCAATACGCTTTCCACGGCGAATTTGGCCTATGATGCCAAAGAAGCGCCAAGCTTAGCCCAGGTGATTATCAGCATCGTACCCACAAACCCTATAAAAGCGATGACTGACGGCAACATGTTACAGATCATTATCTTCGCAGTGATTTTTGGCTTTGCCGTGTCACATGTAGGAGACAAAGGCCGTCGGGTAGCGGCAGTATTTGAAGATCTCAATGAAGTTATCATGCGCGTTGTGACGCTGGTAATGTATCTGGCGCCTTTGGGCGTATTTGCTTTGATGGGTAAGTTGGCACTAACACTGGGGCTTGAAACCTTTGGCGATGTCGTTAAGTACTTTGGCGTCGTTATCGGTGTATTGCTGTTCCACGGATTTGTAGTGTATCCAATGCTACTGAAACTGTTCACAGGCCTAAATCCACTGATTTTTATCCGCAAGATGCGTGATGCCCAGCTGTTTGCCTTCAGTACAGCCAGTTCAAATGCCACCCTACCCGTCAATATGGAAACGGCAGAACACCGACTAGGCGTCGATAACCGCGTAGCATCTTTTACGCTGCCACTCGGTGCCACAGTCAATATGGATGGCACCGCCATCATGCAAGGGGTTGCGACTGTATTTATCGCGCAAGTCTATGGTATCCATCTTTCTATCCAAGACTATTTTTCAGTTGTCGTTACCGCAACGTTAGCATCGATCGGAACCGCTGGGGTGCCGGGTGTTGGTCTGGTAATGCTGGCAATGGTGTTAAAACAGGTTGGACTTCCAGTTGAAGGTATTGCACTAATTCTGGGGGTAGACCGTCTATTGGATATGGTGCGCACCGCAGTAAACATTACCGGTGACAGTGTCGCCACATTGATTGTTGCTAAGAGTGAAAAAGCTTTTGATTCAGAGATATATCATGATCCTGAAGCAGGAAAGCTGCGTAATTTCGTCCCCAAAACCGAAGCTGAGTAGTCAGCTAGGTTGAAAAAAGGCGCCTAAGGCGCCTTTTTTCATTATCACAAGTTACCGTTCCCAGTAAGCTTCTTCCAGACTATCTTCCCTTTCCGGTAATCCTCTGGATAAGCGAGGACTATTCTGCGCAAGGACTTCATAAGCCACACGATTAGCATATTTGCATATCTGCGAAAAAGAGGAGTAACACAGTCCGCCACGCTTATGTTTGATAGATCCAGGAACCCGCGCTTTGTGATAATAATTCGCTGCCAAATCATGCAACAGCGCGGCAAGTGCGCCATCTCCGGCACCATTAGTGTTGAGGATCTTATCCGGTCCGCCCATGTAAGGCGAAATATGAGCGAAAACCTTAATCGGATTATCGCAATCACGTTTACGTTTGGGACGGGAAAATTCATACCGGTTAAATTCGGGAATACTGCCTGGGAGCAACAAATGAGCTGTTTCGCGTTTTTCAGCTTCGTCTGCATAGCCCGCTGTATATAATCCAGTAGCACCAGCAGTAGTCAACACCATATCACACCACTCCAGTGCTTTTTCCGAAGCCAACAGCGGATCGTCAAAGCCGGTCAACGCAGCACCTTCGTCCTCGTTCATCGCCAGTACCGTTATATGTTCACGGATAAAATCTTGCCAGAACTGCGGATCTTCCTCTATCAAAAAGCGGGTGCCAAGCGTCAGGACTACTGGGACATCTGCAGCCTTAGCATATGCAATTGCCTGCATTGCTGCCTCGCCGATACCGTCTTCTTTATTTGCACGCATCAGATACGCTGTTAACACCAGTGCAGCTCCGCCCTGTATTAATGGCTTACTGATGTGTTCTGGCGTGAGCTTATCCATAGCCCCTTTACTGATGGCAAATGTCCTTTCGCCTTCAGCAGATATCAGTGTAAAGCAGCGCCCAATAGGGCCATTAACTGGCTGCAAATAATCTAAATCGACTTTTGACGAGGTGTGGCACAGATAACGATAGGCATAACTTCCGACTTCAATCTGTTTGCTCATCACGCCAAATAACACTGAGCGATCATCTGCCAACACAGAGTAGTTGTGTACTGTGTTACCGATAGTCCCGCCAGCAAATTCTCCAGTAATCAACTGTTGTTGCTGTAATTGCTGATACAAACGCTGCGCCGCAATATCATCAATTAACGTAGAGTTTCCTTTGGGCAAACCATAGTCCGCCAGCAACTGATCGTCTATCTGCGCTTCAATATCCACCAGCGTCTGATCGATCCCACAAATCCAGGTGTTAACCGGCAATGGTTGAGTCGTCAATTGGGCCAATAGTGGATCGCGATTTTTAACCGGGAAGTAGTGTTTGGATTTTCGTTGTCCTGGAAACTTCATGGTAACTCTCTGTTTTCAGCGAGAAGAACAAAATAAAACTGCCGCGTATTAGCGGCAGCTGAATTGCGTTGAATTTTACCACATCACTGGAGACTCTCCAGCGCTGTTATCGCCAATTTTCTGTGTGAGAAACCACTAAATCCGCTAGGAATGCCATATGTTGCTCACTGTCGTTAAGACAGGAGACAAAACGATATTGTTCACCACCGGCATGCAGAAAGGTCTCTTTGCCACCTTGCGCTATTTCTTCCAGCGTCTCCAAACAATCAGCCGCAAATGCCGGGCTGATAATATCCACGGATTTAACGCCATTAGCCGGTAAGCTAGCAAGCAATTCGTCCGTATAGGGTGTCAGCCAAGGCTCCTTACCAAATCGAGACTGGAAACATACTTGCCACTCGACTGCTGACAGTGCCAAGTGCTTGGCCACCAGCGCGGCAGTCTGCAGACACTGACTTTTATAGGGATCGCCTTCATTAATGTATCGCTCTGGTACCCCGTGAAATGAAAACAGCAGTTTGTCAGCCTTACCATACTGTTGCCAGTGATTGCGGATACTATCTACCAATGCGGCAATGTATCCATTGCGATCGTGATAATCTTTTACGAAGCGCAGTTCTGGAATATTTCGACGAGGTTTCAATGCGGCTGCCACTCCGTCAAAAACGCTGGCAACGGTAGAGCAAGAATATTGAGGGTATAACGGCAGCACCAATACTTTATCGACGCCGGCACGTTGTAGCTCGTCCAGACCATCAGCAAGCGCAGGACTGCCGTAACTCATGCCCAAAGCAACCGGAACAGACACCCCGAGTCGGGAAGCCAACTGGTTGGTTAATGCTAGCTGTTGACGTTTACTGATCACCATCAAAGGAGATCCCTCTTGCCACCAGATAGACTGATAGAGTTTAGCTACTTTTGCCGGGCGAATATTCAAAATAATGCCCTGCAGAATAGGTTGCCATTTCCAGGCGGGCAGATCGACAACTCGCGGATCGCTCAGAAACTGTTTTAGAAAGGCGCGGACGGCTTCTTTGGTAGGTGCGGTAGGCGTCCCTAAGTTAACCAGCAAAACTCCAAAAGGCGGATGACTGTGTGACACGGCAGATTTCCGATTGAAATAACATGGCGTCAAGGTAACACCGCTGAAAACATAAAAAAAGTCCGCAATGGCGGACTTTTTCCAATTATGAGAATCGGGTTTACCGATAGCTTATGCGAGAGCCTTTTCAAGTGCAGCACTGACGGCGGCTACGCTCTGAGTTCCGTCGAATTTACTGTACTTGGTTTCGCCTTTCGCGGCCATAGCACTGTAATAACTCACTAATGGTTCAGTCTGCTCATGATAGATTGCTAAACGTTTGCGTACGGTGGCTTCTTCATCATCCGGACGGATCATCAGCTCTTCGCCAGTCACATCGTCTTTGCCGGCTTCCTTAGGTGGATTGAAGACTACATGGTAAACACGACCAGAACCTGGATGTACGCGACGGCCGCTCATACGTTTTACAATCTCTTCATCTGGCACATCAATTTCAATCACATGATCGATTTTGATACCGTTACTTACCATCGCATCTGCCTGAGGAATGGTACGAGGGAAACCATCCAGCAAAAAGCCTTTAGCACAGTCATCCTGAGCAATACGTTCTTTCACCAGTTCAATGATCAGATCGTCAGATACCAGTTGTCCAGCATCCATCACCTTCTTGGCTTCCAGTCCCAACGGGGTACCAGCTTTAACAGCAGCACGCAACATGTCGCCGGTAGAGATCTGTGGAATACCATATTTTTCCATGATGAACTGAGCCTGGGTACCTTTACCGGCACCAGGGGCGCCCAATAGGATAATGCGCATATTAAGATTCCTCTGTTCGCATCTGTAATTCTTGTCAGGGCGGGAATCTTCGCATAAATGCACACGGTTGAGAAGGTTTTTGGTTTCGACCTTCGCCGTAGGAATGTAAGAAAAAGTTGGCAAATTCAATCAATAATTTATTGAGTTATTGGAGGAATTTGCCGTAATTATCGATTAGTACAATAAGCTGTATAACTTGCGTCGATATTGACTGGCGAGGGCATTACCCTGCCCCAAGGCTGATAATAAGGTGAGCAGTTGTTGTTTAACGGCACCGTTCCCCAACGTTAAATCGCGCGACAAAGGTGTAAATAGCAATTCCAATGCTTCTTCATCGCGGTGGGCCTGATGCAGTGCTGTTGCGAGCTTTTGCAATGTCTCAACATCCTCTGGCTGCGCATCTAACTGTTGTTGTAACGCACGAATTTCAGGTGTATCAGCCGCCTTTTCTGCAAGATCGAGCTGTGAAACTAAAGAGTTATAATAACCATCCTGATCCGCCAATTTAATGGTCGCCAACAGGGTTTTAGCAGTCGCCAAATCACCAGTCAGCAGGCATGCTTCAGCATAAGGCAAAGCCACAAGAGCCGAGTCCTCTTCTGCATAAGCGTCTTTCAGTAATGCCAAGGCTGCATTCGCATCCCCCTTTTGCAACTGAGCCTTAGCCTCATTCAATTTCAATTCCCAGGCTGCAGGCAGATGTTTTTGCAAAATAGCGAGGATCTGTTCCCGACTCTGCACGCCAGCAAAGCCATCTACGGGTTGTCCTTGGCTTAGCAGCAAAGTGGTTGGCAAGCTACGAATTTGGAAATAAGAAGCTAACTCCAACTGCGTTTCACAGTTAACAGAGGCCAACTGCAGTTGCCCCGGGAAAGTCGCACAGAGCTGCTCCATGGTCTGCAGCAACGCTTTACTTTCCGGCATCTGCTCGGCCCAGAAGACCAGCGCCACCAGTTGCTGCTTGGAAAGCTCCACCACTTGTTGAATATTGTCGCGAGTAAGTTCCATAGTGGTTTCCATCGTTATTCCCGGGAACAGGTCCGCAGGTAATGATTCATTAAATAATTACGTTTTACACGTCAGGATTAATAAGAAGGGGCCGCAAATGGCCCCTTTCTATCGGCCTACTTCAGGCCATCTAGCAACATTTTGTTGACCAATCCAACAAAGGAGGACGGATCTGACAAGCTACCTTTTTCTGACAGCAGCGACTGTTGCAATAATAAATTACTCCAGTCTGCAAAACGACTTTCGTCCTGCTCATCATCCAGGCGTTTTACCAATGGATGTGCCGGATTAATCTCAAAGATCGGCTTCACTTCTGGAACCGGTTGACCTGCGGCCTGCATCAACTTAATCATTTGAGTCGACATTTCACCTTCGCCGACAACGACGCAGGCGGGAGTATCCGTCAGACGAGTGGTGATCCGCACGTCACTGACCTTATCCCCCAACGCATCCTTGATCCGCTTCACCAGTCCTTCTGATTCGGTGACCAGTTTTTCCTTTTCGGCTTTCTCTTCGGCATCTTCCAAATCGCCTAAGTCCAGATCGCCGCGAGTCACAGAATGCAATTGCTTATCTTTGTATTCGTTGAGATGGCTAATTAACCATTCATCAATACGATCAGATAATAGCAATACTTCCACATCTTTCTTACGTAACTGTTCCAGATGCGGGCTGTGAGCAGCTGCTTCATAGCTGTCAGCAACTATGTAGTAGATGTTCTTTTGCCCTTCTTTCATGCGTTCGATGTAGGCATCCAGTGATACATTCTGAGTCGCATTGTCATTGTGAGTTGAAGCAAAGCGCAACAGACCGGCAATACGTTCTTTATTGCTCCAGTCCTCTGCCGGACCTTCTTTTAATACCTGACCAAACTCGGTCCAGAATTGCTGGTATTTTTCGGCATCATCCTGTGCCAATTTTTCCAGCATGCTCAGTACACGTTTGGTTAAGGCACTACGCAGCGCCTGAGTCACTTTATTATCCTGCAATATTTCGCGAGAAACGTTCAGTGGCAAATCATTGGAATCAATCAAGCCCTTCACAAAACGCAGGTAAGATGGCATGAACTGCTCTGCATCATCCATGATGAATACGCGCTGTACGAACAACTTCAGACCATGTTTGTAATCGCGATTCCACAGATCCCAAGGCGCTTTGGATGGGATATACAGCAGACTGGTGTATTCCTGTTTACCTTCTACCCGGTTGTGACTCCACAGCAGCGGATCGCTAAAATCATGAGAAATATGCTTGTAGAACTCTTGATACTCTTCATCAGAGATATCCGCCTTGTTACGGTTCCACAATGCGGTCGCTTTGTTCATTACCTGCCAGTGACCTTCAGTCGCTGGAATTTTTTCACCATCAGGCCCCTCTTTTTCTGGGGTACCTTCCTGCCACATTTCTACCGGAATGGAGATATGGTCTGAATACTTAGTAATGATCGATTTCAGGCGCCAATCATCGGCAAATTCTTTCTCGTCTTCACGCAGATAGAGGGTAATTTCAGTGCCACGGTTTTCTTTAACGATGTTGTCAACGGTAAAGCTACCTTCGCCATTAGATTCCCACAGCACAGCCTCTTCCGGCTTAGCACCTGCGGCACGGGTGCGTACAGTCACTTTATCTGCCACGATAAAGGCAGAATAAAAGCCAACACCAAACTGGCCGATGAGCTGTGAATCTTTGGCCGCATCACCAGACAGATTTTTGAAAAATTCCGCAGTGCCTGATTTGGCAATGGTACCGAGGTGTTCAATCACACCCTCACGGGTCATACCAATACCGTTATCATCAATAGTCACTGTGCCTTTGTCTTTATCGGTGGTGATGCGTACTCGCAATTCGCCATCGCCTTCGTACAGTGAATCATTTGTCAGAGCCAGATAACGCAGCTTATCAGCGGCATCGGCGGCATTTGACACCAGTTCACGCAAGAAAATCTCTTTGTTGGAGTACAAAGAGTGGATCATCAAATGCAAAAGCTGCTTCACTTCAGCTTGAAAACCAAGAGTTTCTTGTTGTGACATGAATAGTTCCTTCGTTTATCGCTAACTAATGGTTAAAACACACCAAATTGGACTGTTAGTTAAAGTGGGGGCCATGAATATTTTTTCAAGGGCTCAGTAATAAAAAGCGAGCACTGAAAAAAATATAGCCCCGCGGGTGCAGGGCTACATTGGCAAACTTGGATAAACAAAATTACAGCGGCAGACGACCGTTAAATGACAACGCCAATGTCGTGCTATCAACATATTCTAATTCACCACCCACCGGCACACCGTGAGCGATACGACTGACTTTGACCTGGTAGCGGTGAGCGATGTCGGCGATGAAATGTGCGGTAGCATCTCCTTCAACGGTGGGATTGGTTGCTAGGATCAGTTCATTGATTTGGCCGCTGGAGAGGTGTTGTTCCAGTAACGCCAGGCCTAATTCATCAGGGCCAATACCGTCTAATGGTGACAGGTGTCCCAGCAGAACAAAGTAACGACCACTGTAATGGCCACCGGCTTCAATTGCCAAAACGTCGGCAGGCGTTTCTACCACACAAATAGTGTCAGCATGCCCACGTCTGGCACTACCACAAATCGGACACAATGACTCTTCAGTGAAGGTGCGACATGACTGGCAATGGCCAACCTCTTTCATCGCTTTATCCAGCGCATCTGCCAATTGCAGACCGGATTTACGATCCCGATCCAACAACTGAAATGCCATCCGCTGTGCCGACTTGGGGCCAACGCCCGGTAGGCAGCGCAATGACTGGATAAGCTCATCCACCAATGGACTGAATTTCATCGTCTAATCCACATTTCTGATCAGAATGGCAGTTTCATGCCTGGAGGTAATTGCATACCGCCAGTGACCTGAGCCATTTTCTCTTTCTGATTTTCTTCAACGCGACGAGCAGCATCGTTACAAGCGGCAGCGATAAGATCTTCCAACATCTCTTTATCATCTTCCAGCAGACTGGGGTCGATTTCGACCTTGCGTACGCTGTGATTACCGGTCATTGTCACTTTTACCAGTCCGGCGCCTGACTCACCAGTAACTTCCATGCGGGCAATCTCTTCCTGCACTTTTGCCATACGTTCTTGCATCATCTGGGCCTGCTTCATCAGATTGCCCATTCCACCTTTTCCAAACATAACGTTATCTCTTCAATTAACAGTGAGTGACAGGTTAAAGTCCGCTGATCTTACCCAAATATTCGTGCTTGGCAATCCATAGCTTGGCACAAACCGAGTTGCATCACTGCGGCAGCTGTCCATCAGGAATTAAGGCGGTTTTATGCGCCAATTGTTCTGGGTTATAGCTGAGGGAGTCAGGCACAAGGTCTGCTCCCATATGTTGTTTTAACCAACGCACATTTGCGTCAGCCATCAGTTTCTGTTCAGCATCGGCTAACAATTCATTTTTGAAACGCTGGCGGATCTCTTGCGGGGTTTCTCTTGTGGAGTCAGAACCGACACTAAACTCTACTGTTAATGGGCGCTGTAATGCTTCAGCTAGCGCCTCCTGTAACTGCGAGATAGCCGCTACTGCCGCTAAATGCTTCTGATCCGGCTTAAGTACCAACGTACATTTTTCAGTGAGAGACAGACACACGGAATTTGCCGCCAATTGCCTGACTCGTCCACGAATAGGCATCGCCGACACTAACTTATACCAAGCTAAATCGGCTGGATTTCCTGAAGGTGCCGCCATTGCAGTCACCGCTACCGGCTTATCTGCTGCAGTCACGTCGATATTGGAGTTAACAGTTGCATCGCTACTCGATATCGTCGCCGCTGACATGGTCGCGTCTAGAGGGGCAGCATTTTCGATAGCCTCATCGGTTAATAGTGCTGACGGCCCCAGAGTTTGGTCCGACTCAATCTCAGTGGACTGTGCTAGCCAATCACTATAAACATCACCATTATCATCTTCACCCGCCTCATCAACAGCACGCGATGAGGCTTCTACGGATAAACTATCATTGCTAGCCGCCATGTCATCAGCGGAAGCAATTTCCTTTAAAGAACTTTCAGCGTTTTTTTTTGAGGGATTATTTTGGTGATGTTCCGAGATAACGACTGGCGCTTCATCGTTCGCCAGCGCATCAATGTCTTGTAATAACAAATCGCGCGTCGCCAATACCTGATCCAGCACATCGTCGCCAAACAGCGGTTCACTAACAGCTGCGGATAATGCCGATTCGTTATCGTCGGTTGATGACGCTTCGACATCTACAGACATTTCTGTCGCAAACATATCCGTGGTCAATTCATCCTTAAACGGCGGCTCATCGTCTGACAAGTCAACAGCACTACCTGACATGATATCTGCCACCGATGGCTCTGCCTGATAGCGATGTCCCATGCTTTCTGCCTGGGATAAAATCAGCGATTGTTCAGCGGCAAAAGCACCGTCGTTCTCGTCATCATCGTCTATAACTTCCGCGACTGCTGCAGGATCATTGATAGCCGAAACAGAAGATGCCGCTGCTGCTAATGCTGAGGTTTTAGCGAGTTCATTGTTTGGAATGGACGATAGGACCGGCTCCAATTGCCGAACCGGTTGTGAAACTGGTATCGATGTCACTGCAGCGGGCGTCGTCATAGTGACAGTGGTTTTAGTACCTACTTCACCCCACCGTTTAGGCGAAGTTTCTGGCACGAATGCAACCGCTCGTAATAATGCCATCTCCAAACCCGATTTAGGATCTGGAGCAAATGGCAAGTCTTTACGTCCTTGCAGCAATAATTGATAGTAAAGTTGAACCTGCTCTGCTGACAGTTGCTGAGCAAACTCCTGGATCTGTGTTGCATATAGCGACAGCTGTGCCGCCGCTGGCGCAAATTGTGTGAGGGTGATCTGATGCAACAGTTCCAGCAGACTGCGTAGCACTTCATTGGCATCAGCACCAAACGCCAAAATACGTTCAGCTTCCTGCATCAAGGGGGCGATATCCGCGTTTATCAATGCTTGCAATAATGAGACGACCTGACGTTCGTCAATGGCCCCCAACATAGTCTGCACTTGCTGCAGTTTTATTTGTCCGGCACCAAAGGCTATTGCCTGGTCGGTCAGACTGAGTGCGTCACGCATACTGCCGTTAGCGGCCTTGGCCAACAATGTCAGCGCTTGCGCCTCAAACGGCAAAGCTTCAGCTGTCACAATATGCTGCAGCTGCTTGGCGATTTCGTCCAGGGTCAGGCTCTTCAAATTGAATTGCAGACAGCGTGACAACACGGTGACGGGAAGTTTCTGAGGATCTGTGGTTGCCAGCAAAAACTTAACGTGCTCTGGCGGCTCTTCAAGCGTTTTCAGCAATGCATTAAAACTGCTGCGCGACAGCATATGTACTTCGTCAATGAGGTACACCTTGAAACGACCACGAGTGGGACGATACTGAACGTTATCCAATAATTCCCGGGTATCATCGACTTTTGTTCGTGAAGCCGCATCCACCTCAATCAGGTCAACAAAACGTCCCTGAGCGATTTCCTGACACGCACTACATTTACCACAAGGAGTTGCAGTGATGCCTTGCTCACAGTTAAGCCCTTTTGCAAATAAACGTGCCAGACTGGTTTTACCCACACCGCGGGTACCAGTAAAAAGATAGGCATGATGCAGTCGTTGCTGATTCAGCGCGTTAACAAGGGCGTGCAGGACATGTGACTGCCCTACGACTTGTGCAAAACTGGCAGGTCGCCACTTACGGGCTAACACCTGATAGGACATGAAACTCCCCAGAATAGATTGATTTCATATTACGGGAGCAAGCTCCTCGGATCGCCAAAACAATAACATGAGCGTGTCTGACATGCCACCCAGGACGATCCGGAGATAAAGGGAAAGGAGATTAATCTCCTTCAAATTCACACAGTTTCAGTACTTCTAAGCCCAAAGACTGCAACCGATTTTCGCCACCAATATCCGGCAGTGAGATCACAAACGCTGCATGACTTACTTCACCACCGAGACGACGAACCAATTTGACGGTTGCTTCAATCGTGCCGCCGGTAGCTAATAGATCGTCAACTACGAGCACTTTATCGCCAGGGACGATAGCATCGGTGTGCATTTCCAATGTATCGTGACCATATTCGAGTTCATAAGTCTCAGAGATAGTCTCACGCGGCAGTTTTCCTGGCTTACGTACGGGGACGAAACCAACACCCAACTCTAATGCTAATGGTGCGCCAAACAGAAAACCGCGAGCTTCAGTACCGACAACTTTAGTGAAGCCAAAGTCTTTGTAATGCTCCACAAATGTGCGAATAGTGGTCTGATAGGCAATCGGATCTTCCAGTAAACTGGTGACATCACGAAACAGAATTCCGGCTTTCGGATAGTCAGGAATAGTTTTAATGCTTTGCTTAATCAGCGCTAAGCTGTCGGGATTAATAGCCATAGTTTTAATACTTAGTTCGTCGGTATCTACCGGCCTTACACAACAAAAAAGTCCACACCAAGGTGGACCGCTTCTCTAAATCCGGCTAAAGCTTAAGCCCCTTTGCCGTTAGTTGCAACCGGGATCATCCGATTGTGTGTCGCATCGCAATATCGCTTATTTCTCGCCAACACCTGATGTTTCTGCGACCACACCAACAACCGGTAGCCTCCACAAACAAACCATTAATATCAATAACATGAATAGTAATAGCAGTTTCACCCACACCAATGAAACCCACCATATACTTAGACTAAAACTGCACACAGTCAAGATTAATGCACGTCGTTTTAATGCTAAACGCAGCCCACGCTTTTGCTGCCAATCGCTCAATGGTTGAGCAAACCAAGGATGTTTATGCAACCAACGATGTAAAACCGGACTAGAACGGGCAAAACAATACCCTGAAAGCAACACAAAAGGCACGGTGGGCAGCAAAGGTAAAACGATACCCGCGATGCCAAGTGCCAAACTGATGATACCCAAGCTCAAAAATACACTGCGTTTGATCATATTTTATAATGACAATAGTTCTCATTTAAATACTATATTAGCAATACGCCTGCCTGTCGCAAAGTTTGTTGCTGATAAACTGAAACTGCTATCAGAAACCGATTCGTATCAGGTAAAATGCGCGGCCTTTATCCTTTTTGTGGAATAACTAAACGTGCGAGTCATTCTGGCCCCGATGGAAGGGGTTGTTGATCACCTGATGCGTGAACTTCTGTCCTCCATCAATCCTTACGATTTGATGGTGACTGAATTTGTCCGCGTGGTAGACCAGCTACTGCCAGAAAAAGTCTTTTTCCGCATGTGCCCCGAACTGAATAATGGCGGTGCCACTCAAAATGGCACACCGGTAAGGGTACAACTTCTGGGACAGGAACCCGGATGGATGGCAGAGAATGCGGTGCGCGCAGTCGCTTTAGGCTCTCGTGGTGTGGATGCCAATTTTGGCTGCCCGGCAAAAATGGTCAATCGCAGCAAAGGTGGCGCAGTACTGCTGCAGTACCCGGAGCAAATCCACAATATTGTAAAAGCCATGCGTCAAGCCGTCCCAGATGCGCAACCGGTCACCGCCAAAATTCGGCTGGGCTACGAAGACAAAAACCTGTTTATGGAAAATGCGCTGGCAATTTACGAAGCCGGCGCTACGGAATTAGCCGTCCATGCTCGTAGTAAAGTAGATGGCTATCGCCCTCCTGCTTATTGGGAATATATCACTGAGATCCGACAAAGAGTTTCCATTCCCGTGATCGCAAATGGTGAAATCTGGAATCGCGATGATGCATTGCGCTGCATCACCCAAACAGGCTGCGACAGTGTGATGGTTGGTCGTGGAGCTATCACACTCCCCAATCTGGCGGCCCACATTAAAAATGGTGACGCACCTTATAATTGGCAACAGACATTGTCGTTATTGCTGGAATACACTCGGCAACAGCAATCACAACCTCGCAATGATTACTTTCCTGGACGCATCAAGCAGTGGTTCAGTTATCTCAATCGTCAATATCCAGAAGCTGACGTGTTGTTCCGGGACTTGCGTGTGCACAAATCTACCGATGCCGTGGTAGATGTACTGTCAAAAGCCGCCTGAACGCTACACATTACTTTCATAAGTACTGCTTTTGACTGATATCACAAGAAATCTCCACTGGATTTGATCCGTATCATAGTTGACCATCCACTGCCAATTAGACTAATAAGTCCATAAGCAAGCAAAAGGCGGTACAGAGTGAGTGGTTTGATCAGACAAAGATTGTCAGCAGTCGAGACGGATCTGAGACGTGCAATCACTGAGCTTAATGCCGACTGGGCTGATAGGTCTATTAGCGAGATCATTGATGCCATGGTTGGTGCTGAGTTGTGCCATCATCCGCTATATGAAAAGCTTAATCGTCTGGATGCTGCACAATGTCAGTTGGATCTCGGACTCTATGGAATGTGTGCTGATTGCGAAAGCGAGATTGAACCAGAACGACTGGCTCAAGATCCTACTGAGCAACGCTGCCAATGTTGTTCAGAACAATATGCACATGAACATCGGCGGGAGCTGCGGCTCAGTCATTGATGTCGGTTTTAAGGGTCCATTAATAACCGATCGATTAGCAACAAAAAAGGCGCCAAATGGCGCCTTTTGTTTACCTGACATACCGATTAACGAGTACGTGGGCAGATTTCATCAGCAGCGAAGAAATAAGCGATTTCACGCTCTGCAGATGCCAGCGCATCTGAACCATGAACCGCGTTTTCGTCAATGCTGTCAGCATAATCTGCACGCAGAGTACCACGAGCAGCTTGAGCTGGGTTAGTTGCGCCCATGATTTCACGGTTAGCTGCAACAGCGTTTTCGCCTTCCAGCACTTGTACCATGATAGGACCAGAAGTCATGAAGCTTACCAGTGCACCAAAGAAAGGACGTTCGCTGTGTTCAGCGTAGAAACCTTCAGCCTGCTCTTTGGTCAGGTGAACCATCTTAGCAGCAACGATTTTCAGACCGGCGCTTTCAAAACGGTTATAGATAGCACCAATGTGGTTTTTAGCAACAGCATCGGGCTTGATAATAGAAAAAGTACGTTCAATCGCCATGACTAGGATCCTTAATCAGCGAGTTTCAAAATTCGCGCGGATTATACGCAATAAATATGACAAATCCTAATCCAATCTCACAAACTACAATGATTATGCGATATCGCAACAAAGATAACCGCTGGAATGATGCCGAAAACGACAAAGGACGGCAAAAACCGTCCTTTGATTACATCTTCTCGCTTATTTTTCATCCATCCAGCATTGCAGAATGGCTTCAAGGATCTGTTCGTTACAACGTTGAGGATCATCATCAAAATCCTCCAGAGCTAGGATCCATTCGTACAGATCAGTAAAACGCACAGTCTGAGGTTCCACATCTGGATACGCTTCTAAAAGCTCCAGAGCCACATCTAAAGAGTCAACCCATTTCAAAGACATAGGGCCTCCAATGTTACTTATTACTATCTGATGACATTATAACGTTAATGTTAATCGTCACCATCAAAACAAAGCCGGTCTGGGACCGGCTGTTAGACTTTATCAACCTTCGCTGACCTGATTTACCGTATATTTGGGGATTTCGACCACTAAGTCTTCATCCGCCACTTTCGCCTGACAGGACAGACGGCTTTCTGGTTCTAGCCCCCAAGCTTTATCGAGCATATCGTCTTCCAGATCATCGCTTGGTTCCAGGTTATTGAAGCCTTCACGCACAATCACATGGCAAGTAGTACAAGCGCAGGATTTCTCGCAGGCATGTTCTATCTGGATACCATTGCGTAATGCTGCATCCAGGATTGATTCTCCGGTCTTGGCTTCTACCACCGCACCATCGGGGCAAAGCTCCTCGTTGGGCAAAAACACTATCTGAGGCATGATTTCACCTATATCTTATCAACCGACTGACCTTTCAGTGCGGTCTTAATTGAATTATCCATCCTTCTGGCGGCAAAGTCCTGTGTTGCAGCATCCACTTTTTCAATGCCAGATTTAATAGCTTCAGCATCATCGCCAACAGCCGCAGCATCCAGTGCCAAAATAGTACTGTCGATCAACGCTCTTTCTTCTGCCGTCAGTAAGTTACCATCCTGTTGCAGTGCAGAATTAAGCGACTCAATCACCCGAGCCGCTTCTACCCGTTGCTCGGTAAGCATACGCAACTCAATATCCGCCTTGGCATACGTCATCGAATCCTTGATCATGCCAGCAATCTCATTTTCAGAGAGCCCAAATGACGGTTTCACCTGGATACTTGACTGTATTCCAGTGGATTTTTCCATCGCAGTCACGCTCAATAAACCATCAGCATCTACTTGGAAGGTCACTCGGATATGCGCCGCCCCGGCTGCCAATGGTGGTATACCTTTGAGCGTGAACCGCGCAAGTGAGCGGCAATCTGCCACCAGTTCGCGCTCACCTTGAACCACATGAATGGCCATCGCCGTCTGACCATCTTTAAACGTGGTGAACTCTTGGGCTCTGGCAACGGGAATAGTGGTATTGCGTGGTACGACTTTTTCTACCAGGCCACCCATAGTTTCAATCCCGAGAGACAACGGGATCACATCTAACAGCAACAGTTCGGAATCCGGCTTGTTGCCTACCAGAATATCCGCCTGAATAGCCGCCCCAATGGCAACGACCCGATCAGGGTCGATACTGGTCAGTGGTGCTTTACCAAAAAAGTCACCTACCTGTTGACGTACCAAAGGTACGCGAGTTGAACCACCCACCATCACGGTTTCTAACACATCAGCGGCATCAACACCGGCATCGCGCAGTGCTTTACGACAGCTGCTGATTGTTTTACGGACCAGAGACAGGATAAGCGCGTCAAATTCGCTACGGGATATATCACACCGTAATTGCTGAGCCTCGATCGTTAATGCTGCGGTCACCACATCGGACTGACTCAGCACTTCTTTCACACGCCGGGCTTCCATCAGTAACTGACGTTCCTGTTGGCGGTTCAGTTCAGTAATCCCCATGCGCTGCCGCAACGCTTCGGCTAACAGATGATCAAAATCATCTCCGCCTAAACGAGAGTCCCCGCCGGTTGCTAGCACTTCAAAGACGCCACGATTCAACCGCAAGATTGAAATATCAAAAGTGCCGCCACCGAGATCATACACCGCGATGACACCTTCCTGGCCAGAATCCAGTCCATAAGCGATAGCCGCAGCGGTAGGCTCATTCAACAGGCGCAATACTTTGACACCGAGTAGATTGGCAGCGTCTTTGGTACCTTGACGTTGGGCATCATCAAAATACGCTGGTACCGTAATGACAACACCTTCTAAATCACCACCTAAGGTCGCCTCTGCGCGCGCAATTAATGGTCGCAGAATCTCTGCAGATACCTGTATTGGATTGACTTTACCCGCAGCGGTAACAAAAATGGGTAAGCCATTTTCACTGGCTTCAAAATGATAGGGGAAACGCTGTTCGCCCTGCAGTACATCGGCAAGTGAACGCCCCATAAAGCGTTTTACTGACACTATGGTGTTTTCCGGATCCAACGCAGAATTAACCAAGGCTTCTTCACCAACTGTCAGGCCATTGGTCCCATAGTGCACAACTGATGGTAACCCGTGTCTGCCAATTTCGTCGGGTAACGTTGCAGCCTGACCACTGCGTACGGAAGCAACCAGCGAGTTGGTCGTTCCGAGGTCAATACCCGCGGCCAACTTGTGTTGATGAGGTGCGGCCATCTGGCCGGGTTCAGCAATCTGCAAAAGTGCCATAATGTTCCATTCTAGGTTAAAAAATTGGCCCAATCAGATTGAGCCAATTTGTGTTCTTTTCGTCTGAAATCTCGAATTCGGCTAGTCGTACAGTGAGTCCTGAATACGGATCAACTCATCTTGTAATTTTGCCATAAATTTAAGCTTTCGAACCTGATCAGCGGCCACAATTGCGGCGGATGCCTGATCATCAGCAAGTTGCTTACGCAGGTTTTCCAGCAATTGCTTACGGTATTGCGAAAAATCACCTTCCAGCTCGGCAATACCCGTTTCAATATCATCGCAGCCGCGTAAATCTTCCAACGCTTCCCGCCACTCCATCTGCTGCATCAAAAAGCCGGTATCTTTCATCGTGGTTGATTCATTATTGATATCAATCCCTCGAAGCGACAGCATATGTTCAGCTCGGCGAATAGGATCCTTTAGGGTCTGAAAAGCATCATTTACTTGGGCAGTTTTAGATATTGCCAGCAGCTTTTGTTGCTCACTGGCATTAGCAAACTTATCCGGATGCACTGCTTTTTGCAGTTCTCGATAGCGTTCTGCTAGCTCCGCGACGTCGACATCGAAGTTCTGAGGGATCTCAAACAGCTCAAAATAGTTCATAAGCGTACAACGGTTGCGGGAAGTTTATACAGTGAAACTCTCGCCGCAACCACACTCCCCTTTGGCATTCGGGTTATTGAACTTGAAACCTTCGTTAAGGCCTTCCTTAACAAAATCCAGTTCAATCCCTTGTAGATAAATCAGACTTTTAGCATCAACGATGAGGTTGACACCTTCAATCTCAAATACCTCGTCATCTTCGTTAAGTTCGTCAACGAATTCCAAGACATAAGCCATACCACTGCAGCCGGAGGTTTTTAAGCCCAAACGCAGACCAATCCCCTTTCCACGATTTTGCAGAAAGGTTCTTACTCTATCCGCCGCTGCAGGCGTCATTGATATTGCAGCCATGTCAACTCCTGGCATTACTTCTGATGCTTGGATTTATATTCTTCCAACGCCGCCTTAATAGCGTCTTCTGCCAGAATTGAACAGTGGATTTTCACTGGTGGTAATGCCAGTTCTTCCGCAATATCGGTATTCTTGATAGCAGCGGCTTCTTCCACAGATTTGCCTTTAACCCACTCGGTCACCAGCGAACTGGAAGCTATCGCGCTACCACAACCATAAGTTTTGAACTTGGCATCTTCAATGATACCGCTGTCATTAATTTTCAGCTGCAGTTTCATTACGTCACCGCATGCTGGAGCCCCCACCATACCAGTCACAACGGATGGATCATTCTTGTCGAAAGAACCTACATTGCGTGGATTTTCATAGTGGTCAATTACTTTTTCACTGTATGCCATATTACTGCTCCAAATTCATCTGTCTGCTGGGAATTTAGTGGGCTGCCCACTGTACCTGATTGAGGTCTACCCCATCCTTGAACATCTCCCACAAAGGAGACATCTCCCTCAGCTTGCCGATAGAGCTCTTAATGGTTTCTATCGCGTAATCAATCTCTTCTTCTGTGGTATAACGGCCAATGGTGAAACGAATAGAGCTATGTGCCATCTCATCATTGAGACCCAAAGCCCGCAGCACATAACTGGGTTCCAGACTGGCTGACGTACAAGCCGAACCGGAAGACACTGCTAAATCTTTCAGCGCCATCATCAGCGACTCACCTTCTACATAGGCGAAGCTAACGTTCAAGCTGCCACAGAAACGGTGTTCCATATCACCGTTAACATAGGTTTCTTCAATATCTTTAATACCGTTCCACAGCTTATCGCGCAGATAGCGGATACGGCTGCTATCTGATGCCATTTCTGCTTTAGCAATCGCAGCGGCTTCACCCAAACCAACAATCTGATGGGTTGGCAATGTGCCACTACGCATACCGCGTTCATGGCCACCACCATGCATCTGAGCTTCCAAGCGAATTCGAGGTTTACGACGCACGTACAAAGCGCCAATACCTTTAGGGCCATACATCTTGTGACCAGAAATGGAGATCAAATCCACCTTAGTCTGCTGCACATCCAGCGGCAATTTACCGGCGCCCTGAGCTGCATCAACGTGGAAGACAATACCTTTGCTGCGACACAGCTCGCCAATACCGTCGATATCCTGCACCACACCAATTTCGTTATTGACATACATGATGCTCACCAGAATGGTGTCCTCGCGCATGGCGGCTTCGATACGCTCCAAGGGGATCAGACCATTGCTGTCTGGATCCAGATAGGTGACTTCGAAGCCATCACGTTCGAGGTGACGGCAAGTATCCAATACCGCTTTATGTTCAGTCTTGCTGGTGATGATGTGCTTACCTTTTTTCTGATAAAAATAGGCCACACCTTTAATCGCCAGATTGTCAGACTCTGTGGCACCAGAGGTAAACACAATTTCACGAGGATCGGCGTTAATCAAATCCGCAACCTGATTACGGGCGATGTCTACCGCCTCTTCAGCCTGCCAACCGTAACGGTGAGAACGGGATGCGGGGTTACCGAATACACCGTCCATAGTCATGTACTGTGCCATTTTTGCAGCAACCCGAGGGTCAACTGGGGTTGTTGCGGCATAATCCAAATAAATAGGAAGCTTCATTACACACTCCGTACTTCGCAGTCTCTGCCGAGGCTACATACAACGTACAATTATCATTATTTATGGCTTTAACAGAGTTGGCCTCAGGCACTGATCCTCTGTTGCTCCTGATGTATCTGATCCTGCTTGATAGAGATAAACTGCACATCGCGCTTCTGCATCAAAGCAGCAAGACTGATACCATTTAAAAAATCAGAAATTTGTTTACTCAAATCTCCCCAAAGAGAATGAGTCAGACAACGAGTGCCACTCTGACAGTTAGACTGTCCCTGACACTTTGTAGCATCAACCGATTCATCAACGGCATTCACTACCATACCCACTGAAATATCTGCTGCTTCACGGCCAAGACGATAACCACCGCCTGGTCCACGAACGCTGGCAACCAACCCTTGTTTTCTCAGTTTGGCAAAAAGTTGTTCAAGGTAGGATAAAGAAATGCCTTGTCGTTCAGAGATATCTGCGAGAGGAACAGGTCCCTGAGCCGAGTGGATGGCAACATCCAGCATAGCAGTGACGGCGTAACGACCTTTAGATGTCAGTTTCATGAAAACACCACAGCTCTTGATTGGAGATGTTTAAATTTCATCATATCCTAGTATTTTAGTCAAGTATAAATCCTACTTTCCTACTAGGATAATGACCCACTTCCTTTACGAATACCCTGACGGCTTGGTCGGTTATTTAACATTTTTAGCCGTCAGGATTCAATGCTGTGAGTTCACATTTAACTATAAAAAGTCAGATTTCTGGATCAAACGCATCCAATGCTTGCTGACGCTTCTCTGCTGCCGCTAATTCAGCCTCACAGAAATCGCCAACATCCAGTTGTGGCAATCTTTCAGTACAGACTGCCCCCCCCATAGTCTGAATAACTTGACACAGCTCGGCCACTTTAGAATCCATCAGATGCATGTGATCTAGCATCTGACCAATTGCATTGGCAACGGGATCTGGATTATCGGGGGAGACCGCATATGCATCAAAACCGTATTTTTTGGCCATTGCATTGCGACGTTCACTTTTCTCTTTTGACTGTTGGGTGGCGACAGTCACAGCTCGGCCTGGGATACCCACAACGGTGGTATCTTTTGGCACATCTTTTACAACAACAGAGTTTGAACCCACACGGGCGCCATCGTGCATCGTAATCGGCCCCAGTACCTTAGCTCCAGCGCCAATAACAACGTTGTTACCCAGCGTTGGATGACGTTTTCCTGCTTTCCAGGTGGTTCCCCCCAAAGTTACGCCATGATAAAGCGTACAATCGTCGCCAATTTCTGCCGTTTCCCCAATGACTACCCCCATGCCGTGGTCAATAAAAAAACGGCGACCAATGACAGCACCGGGGTGGATCTCCACGCCCGTTGCCCAACGAGCAAAGGTGGATAAACAACGGGCTAAAAAATAAAACTTGGCAGACCATAGTTTGTGACTCACCCGATGCATCCATATCGCATGCATACCGGGGTAGTTGAGCAAAATCTCCAACGCGCTGCGAGCTGCAGGATCGCGATGATAGATGGACTGAATATCCTCTTTAATTCTTGATATCACACCCATTTGAATTCCTCGACTACTCTTGGTTGCCTGATTTATCGACCACTTTCTTTTCAATCGAAGTCAGGATGCCACGCAGAATATTGAGCTCCTGAGTTTCAATTTGTGCTTTGGTGAACAAGCGCCGCAATTTTTGCATTACCTGCCCTGGATGATTCTTGATAATGAAACCAGTCTCTTGCAGTGTTCTCTGTAAATGCTCATAAAAACGTTCATGGTCTTCTGCCGAAGGATATTCCACGGGTTCAGGAGTAGCCTGCTGCAGTTGATTTAGATGCGCGATACGCGTTTCATAGCAGACAATCTGTACTGCCTGAGCCAAGTTTAGTGAACTGTATTCAGGATTAGCAGGAATGAACAGATGGTAATTGCATTTTTGCAATTCTTCATTGCTTAACCCATTCCGCTCACGACCAAAAACAATTGCCACTGGCCCATTCTTGCTTTGAATAGCCAACTTTTCTGCGGCTTCCCGGGGTTCCAAAACCGGCCATTCCAAGGTGCGACTACGCGCACTGGTAGCCACGACCAGACCACAGTCATGGATGGCCTGGTCAAGCGTATCTACTTTAACCAGACATTTGAGTATGTCTGAGGCACCAGCAGCTAACGCAATCGACTGACCGTCAGGTTCTACCTGCGGATCAACAAGATAAAGGGAAGATAACCCCATGGTTTTCATGGCCCTGGCCACGGATCCGATATTACCCGGATGAGTGGTACCCACCAGTACCACGCGAATATTGCTGAGCATGAAACTTACGTCGAATCAGAAAAACAGGACGCGGATATTAACATACCCATCATTTTTTTAAGATAGAAAATTCGGCAGTTGCCATCCTAGCCTGACCGAGTATAATGCGCCGGTTGATTTTCGTTCTTTTACATCCAGGGGATTGCAATGCATCCGATGCTCACTATTGGTGTGCGCGCCGCTCGTGCCGCGGGCCAAGTTATTATGCGTGGTTTTTCTGAACTAGACAGAGTTCAGGTAGATGCCAAAGGTCTAAATGACTTTGTCTCAAATGTTGATAAAGAAGCTGAAGCAGCGATTATTTATCAAATCCGTAAATCATATCCGGACCACACTATCGTTGGCGAAGAAAACGGTGAAAACCGTGGTGAGAATCAGGACTATATTTGGATTGTGGACCCTCTGGATGGCACTAACAACTTTGTTAAAGGCCTGCCCCATTTTTCAGTCTCCATTGCTTTACAACACAAAGGCAAGACTGAAGTAGCCGTGGTTTATGACCCAATTCGCGACGAGCTATTTACTGCGGTCCGTGGTCAGGGAGCCAAACTCAATGACTTCCGTCTGCGTGTCAATAATCCTGTCGATTTAAGCCATAGTCTGGTTGCCACAGGTTTTCCATTCAAAGCTCGTCAGCATACCGAGACTTACTTGAAGCTTTTCGCAGAAACCTTCGCGTTGTGCACCGATATCCGTCGTGCCGGATCTGCAGCATTAGATCTCTGCTATGTTGCAGCAGGACGTGTCGATGCGTTCTTTGAAATCGGACTTAAGCCTTGGGATATTGCTGCTGGTGATCTGATCGTGCGCGAAGCCGGTGGCACCGTGACTGACCTGTCTGGTGGCTACAAGTATTTAACTTCTGGTCATATTGTCGCCGGTGGTCCTAAAACAACCGGCTTGTTGGTAAAAAGCTTCCGTCCGCTGTTAAGTGATGCGCTGAAGTAATCACCGACCATCAGTAATGCGTCTGACTAAAGCCACTTTCGAGTGGCTTTTTTGTGATTCATCGCCACTAAAACCACGTTACAACTGTTCAACCATAATAAATGTGTGAACTCTGTCACGCACTTTCCCATGCCTTATCCGCCAGCTTTTGTCGATAATAGAGTCATATCCTTTTTATGGGAGTTTTCATGGAATTATATCGTAAGTACGGATCCAGAAGCCTGAAAGCAGTCGAACATCTAGTATTGATCCTGATCGCCATTGCCACCATCGTCGCGATTGGTCAGGAAGTATTCCACCTCGTGGATATGGGTTCGGTGGAACTGGCTGATCTGCTGTTACTGTTCATCTATCTGGAAGTCTTGGCGATGGTTGCTAACTATGCAGAATCTGGCAAATTGCCGGTTCGCATGCCGCTATATATCGCGATTGTGGCATTAGCCCGGTATCTGATCCTGGATATGAAAGCGATGGAAGACTGGCGCGTACTCGCGGTGTCATTATCTACACTGGTGCTGGCGACGACCGTTGTTGTCATCCGCTGGGGTCAGCTAAAAATGCCATATCCTAAAAACCAAGATTACGACAATTGACTTAGAGCCCGGCGGTGTCCGGGCTTTTTTATGAGTTTTGTTATCTATTAAGGACTTGGCGTAATTTTGTTCTGTGCTATGTTTAACGAGCTGGGTCACTTAGCCAATTATGACAGGAACCACATTATGGGTGACGATAACGTTGAAAGCTTTAAGGAAAGAAGGACTTCGCTGCGGGTAGATTTGGAATCTGAAGAGGTTCGTTTAGGCTGGCAGGATAAAGATGAACAATTACGCACAGATACTGCAACCTGCGTAGATCTGTCACGTAAGGGATTACTGTTTGAATATCGACAGCCATTTCCACAGGGAGCATTGGTGGAAGTAACCTTTAACAGTGGCAGTGATGCGCAAAATACCGTGAAAGGACAGGTCTGCCGTTGTACTGAGAGTCAGACTGGCTACCGTATAGCATTACAGCTGTTTTAAGGCTCTGCGCATAATTGGTAGCGTATGTCCTAAAATTTGGCGAACCAAGTATCTAATACGCAAGGAGAAAATATATGATACTACTCGTTGGCGGCGAAAAAGGTGGCAGTGGAAAGAGCTGTCTTGCACAAAATCTCGCGGTACATATTACCCAAAAATTCAATGCCAACGTGTTGATGGTCGATTGTGATCCACAAAGAACAACGTCTGATTGGATCCAGGCTCGAAATACCGATGCGTCATTACCTTCTATCAACTGCATTCAACTGTATGGCAAAATTCGTAACGATTTGCTCAGCCTCAATGAACGCTTTGACTATGTGATTGTCGATTGTGGTGGACAGGACAACTTAGCCATGCGAGCAGCAATGTCGGTAGCCACTTATGTTGTCATTCCCCTGCGTCCCAAACGTCGCGACTTAAAAACACTGCCACATATGGAAGATATGCTCAGTACCTGTAAGATGGTAAACCCTAAGATGGTCGCCACTATTGTACTAACCCAATGTCCGGCATTACCAACCCAGGCAAAACGCATACTGGAAGCGAAGGAAGTAGTGGAGTCATTTGGCTTAAGGGTGCTGAATTCAGTAACCTTCAGTCGCAATATTTATGATGACAGTGAAGAAAAAGGATCATCAGTGATTGAACTGGAACCGGATGGTAAAGCTGCTGAAGAAATCCATGCGATAGCAGACGAATTGTTAGCCATCCCACCGGAAAACTCCTATGAGCTTAACTGATTTAAAACGTAAACAACAAAAGCAAAAACCTAAGACAGTGTCGATAGAAGATTTTATCGAAGATGCTGTCAACTACGCTGTCGGGAAGCCCAGCCGGATAGAAAAAGCGGTTAACCAGCCTAAAAGGAAATCGCCACCACGAAAATTCCGCCACGCGACGTTCAGTTTGAGTGAAGCCAGCATCCGTCAGTTAGACGATGTTGCGCAGTCTACCGGGATAGCGAAATCCCGGCTACTACGCATGTTTATTCACTATTACTGCGACCTGACAGACGAAGAGCAACAAGCTTTACTGACTCAGGTCGAGGGTGATGCCGCCAAGAAAGGTTAGTGATTGCAGATCAAACTGGCGTCGGTAGTGATGCCTTCACTGCGATCGATAAACTTGCCTTTCTGCTCCAAAAACTGAATTAATGCAGTGGCATCCATATCACTGGCACTGCAGGTGTGAAAGCGAGCATCTGCGCCAAATCGTGCCGCCATCTGGGCCAATAGTTCAGCTTTGCTTAATCCCTGAGGATACTCAAGTAATAACTCCAATACTGCATGGCCATGTACCGAATCACTCATCTTGTTGTTAGCTCCAGAAGAATCAATAAAGATGCATATTAAATCTATTTTTTGGCCATTTTACTGATTTAGCGCAATATCACTGGCAATATTTGATTCCCGTCCGCAATATGGGAAAATCCTCGCGTCCGTCAACTGAGCAGGTCTTTCATGTCACTTATTCTCGCCCTGACGCAACAGATGTGTCTCTACCTGGTGATTGTTTACCTCACCAGCAAAACGCCGTTATTCAAACTGTTTACTGAAAACTCTACACGTCTGCCACATAAGATATTTATTTATCTAGTATTTTCTGCGTTCTGCATCATGGCAACCTATTTTGGCGAACAGACACATGGCGCTATTGCCAATACTCGCGCGATGGGCGCTGTTCTGGGCGGTCTATTAGGAGGCCCGACAACCGGAATTCTGGTAGGCCTCACCGGGGGTATTCATCGCTACACGCTCGGAGGCTTTACCGATATCGCTTGTGCCGTATCAACAACGATGGAGGGGCTCAGTGCTGGGATGATCAACCTGTATTTGCGACGCCATGGGAAAAGCGAACTGGTATTTCACCCGCTGCTGGTTGGATTGGTCACTTTTTATGCTGAAATGATGCAGATGTGCATCATTTTGCTTCTGGCACATCCTTTTGAAGAAGCACTGGAATTGGTGCGACAGATCGCACCACCGATGCTGATAGTCAACTCTCTAGGGGCTGCATCGTTTATGAGCATGGTGCGTGATCAAAAAACCATGTTCGACAAGATGTCTTCAACCTTTTCCACGAAGGCATTAAAGATTGCCGAACGCAGTGTCGGCCTGCTTAGTAAAGGCTTTAACGAAACGAGTAGTACGCAAGTGGCACAAATTGTCATTGAGGAAACCAATGTGGGTGCCGTTGCCATTACCGACCGTGAAAAATTGATGGCGTTTATCGGCATCGGCGCTGATCACCATCTGGTAGGCACGCCTATTTCATCGCAGATAACAATGGATGCCATTCATCAAAATAAAGTGATGTTTGCTGATGGTGTTGAATCCCATTACTCCTGCTCTATCTCAGCCAATTGTAAATTGGGCTCAAGCCTAGTGATCCCGTTACGCAGTGATAATGAGGTCATTGGAACGATTAAACTCTATGAGCCCAAAAACAAACTGTTCCTCAACATCAACCGAACCCTCGGCGAGGGGATTGCCCGATTGTTGTCCAACCAAATCTTGTATGGGCGTTTTGAACAACAACAGATCTTACTGACTCAAGCAGAGCTCAAATTATTACAGGCCCAGGTGAATCCCCATTTTCTGTTTAATGCGCTCAACACTATCAGTGCCATTATCCGTCGTAATCCCGACAAAGCACGGCAGTTGTTACAGCAACTTAGCCAGTTTTTACGTATCAATCTCAAACGCACCACGGGACTTGTCAGTTTAGGTGACGAGTTGGAGCATATTGAGTCTTACCTCACCATTGAGAAAGCCCGCTTTATCGACAAACTCAAAGTGACTATCGATATTCCCCAGAAACTATATTCCATGCAGGTACCTGCATTTACTTTGCAACCGATTATCGAGAATGCGGTAAAACATGGAACGTCGCATATGATGGAAACCGGCATTATTGAAGTAAAAGCTATTGAGCAAGGAAAAGACCTTATTTTGGAAGTGACGGATAATGCGGGCTTGTACCAGCCACGCTCAGATTCAGATGGTCTGGGGATGAATTTAGTACATAAACGGATCCAAAACCTTTATGGCGATGAATACGGGGTTACTGTCGACTTTGAACCTGAACTATTCACCAAAGTGAAGATCCGACTGCCAAACAAAGGAGCCAGTAATGATTAGCTGCCTGATTGTTGATGATGAGCCTTATGCCCGTCAGGAATTGGCAGATTTGCTCATTCAATATGGCGATTTGGAAATTGTTGGCCAATGCAGTAATGCCATCGAAGCGATGCAGGCTGTCAGTAAATACAAACCTGATCTGCTATTTCTGGATATTCAGATGCCACGCATCAGTGGTATGGAACTGATCGCCATGCTTGATCCAGAGAGTATGCCACGCGTTGTTTTTGTCACAGCCTACGACGAATTTGCCGTCAAAGCATTCGACAATCACGCGTTTGATTATCTGCTCAAGCCATTGGATGAAAAACGTTTACAGCAAACATTGGATAAGGTTCGAAAGGATTTGCAGCCAAAATCGCTGGATGTGTTGCTGCCGAAATACCTGGAGCATTTGCCTTGTTTTAGTGCTAATCGACTCAAAATTATCGCAGTGAAAGATGTGGAGTATGTGTTCAGCGACCTCAGTGGTATCCATGTTGCGACAGCCAAGGAAAAAGTTCACACCGAACTGACGTTAAAAGTGCTGGAAGAGAAAACACCGTTGCTACGTTGTCATAGGCAATATCTGGTCGCGCCATCTGCAATTGCGGAAATTGAAGTATTGGAAACCGGTGCCGAAGTGACCACTCACAGCGGTGCCAAAGTACCAGTCTCCCGACGTTTTCTTAAACCATTGAAACAAGCCTTTGGCTTTCAATAAGTTATTAACATCCCCGCGATCTAAGTGGTAACAATCAGTTGCCACTTGTCCAGACGATTGACCGCTCACCAGCGTATTTGACCGCTAAATTATGCTCAAAACCGCTCAGCTTTATCAGCAACCGCTCAACCACTACTTTTAACCGCTTACTTAAACTCAACTTGGCGTTGTTACGGATTTGTTTACACTTGCTACGATTCTAAATTTGGGGAGACAAACCTATGTTGTGGTTCCTACTGTGTGTCGGTCTGCTGATCGGCGGTTACTTTATCTACGGGACCTTCGTTGAGAAGGTGTTCGGTATTAATAAACAGCGCCAAACTCCGGCTTATGCCCAGAATGACGGTGTTGACTATGTGCCAATGTCAAAAGGTAAGGTCTATCTTATCCAGTTGCTTAACATCGCTGGTGTGGGCCCAATCTTTGGTCCTATCCTGGGGGCGTTGTATGGTCCAGCGGCCATGTTGTGGATTGTAATCGGCTGTATCTTTGCCGGTGCAGTACATGACTACTTCTCTGGTATGCTGTCTGTACGTAACAATGGTCAGTCTGTACCTAACTTAGCCGGGAAATATCTGGGTAAGAGCGCGAAAACGTTCATGAACATTTTTGCACTGGTACTGTTACTGTTGGTTGGTGTGGTATTCATCTCTGCTCCAGCAGGCCTGTTAGGCAAGTTGACAGGGTTGAACGTGACTATGTTTGTTGGCATCATCTTTGTGTACTACCTGATCGCCACCATCGTACCAATCGACAAGATTATCGGCCGCCTGTACCCATTCTTTGGTGCACTGCTGCTGTTCATGTCTATCGGTCTGACTGCTGCGATTGTCGTTTCTGATCAACACACACTGTTAGCTGGTTTTGGTCCTAGCGACTTCCTGCAGAACCTGAACCCGAAAGATGCGCCACTGTGGCCGGCCCTGTTCATCACCATCGCCTGTGGTGCCGTATCTGGTTTCCACGCTACTCAATCTCCTCTGATGGCTCGCTGTGTTGAAAACGAATCCAACGGCCGCTTCGTGTTCTATGGTGCCATGATCGGTGAAGGTATCATCGCGCTGATTTGGTGTGCGATTGCTCTGTCATTCTTCGATGGCGTGCAGGGACTGAGTGATGCAATGGCTGGCAACCCTGCCAACGTTGTATACAGTGCATCTACCGGCCTGTTAGGCACTGTAGGTGGCTTCCTGGCGGTACTGGGCGTAATCATTCTGCCTATCACTTCAGGTGACACTGCTTTCCGAGCTGCTCGTCTGATCCTGTCTGAATACTTCCACATGCCACAGACTAAGATCTCTAAGCGTTTGGTACTGGCTATCCCCCTGTTCGTGCTGGGTGCCATCCTGACTCAGGTAGACTTCGGTGTTATCTGGCGCTACTTCGGTGTTGCTAACCAGGCAACTGCAGTGATGATGTTGTGGACTGCTTCAGCTTACCTGCTGCGCCATAACAAACTGCACTGGATCTGTACTATCCCAGCAATGTTTATGACTGACGTAGTTATCAGCTTCCTGCTGAACTCCAGCACACTGGGTGCAGGTCTGCCAATGACTGTTTCTACTATTGCCGGCACTATTACCACCATCTTTATCACTGGACTGGTAATGTACATTGGGAAAGGCAAAGCGCAGGAACTGGCTGCCACAGAAGCTGAAGAAGCTTAATAATTAAATTAAATCAAATAACGCAACGTGAAGACCTAAGAGCCAGTCCAGATGGACTGGCTTTTCTTTACCGATAAAAACAACGGGAACTAAATAGCACCAGGGCGTAAATGTTTCGCAAAAGGGAATGCTGCTTTTAAGCGCTTAATTTCAGTCTCATTGGTGATCCGCAATACCCATTGGCCTTGTTCCCAACAGGTCAGTAATTCACTATCCGCCATCGGCTCGAATGAACGAGAAGCATCACGCCGAATTAACTCCACTAATGCCTGAGCTGGCACTTCATCCTGTAGCACCAAATCCACTCTCTGTAACCACGGAATAATGGCAATGGGCAGCAACTTTGGCATCACATCCTGCTGCAATAACAATAACTCACCAAATGCATCTTCCTCGGTAAAACATTGCTGATAGCGGGTGATAGTGTGACTGTCGTAGCGCTCGCCATTGTTACGTAAAAAACGTTCCCAGAAGTGCCTACGCTGAGACGGATTGAAGTGCTTTTGCTGCACTTCATGGCGTTTTTCCGCAATAAAGTCCATCAGTGGTGACAAGGATTGAGGAAGAAGTGCTTCCAGTTTACCGCGGATATCTTTTGCGAAAACCGGCGCTGCACCAGCAGTACTGACCGCTACGACTAAGCGTCCTCGGTCGACTATTGAGGGGGTAATAAAATCGCAGTTATCGGGATCGTCAACGACGTTTACTAACGCACCTTCCTCCCGGGCTAATTCGGCTAATTGTTGATTAAGGAGGTTATCAGCAGTAGCGATATAGACTAAATCGACATCCTGCAAATCGGTAGATACCACCTCTCGACCGGAAAGTTCAATCCGTCCGCTATCGGCGTAATCGGCAATGTCATCACACACTTGCGGTGCTACAACATGAATATCGGCATCAGTACGTGCCAGAAGATCCAACTTACGCGCAGCGACCTCTCCGGCACCAACCAACAAGACGGATAAATTTGACGTATCAATATACAGAGGGAAATAGCGCATCGTTCCGGTACCCAAGACTGTTAGAAAATTCTGAGACCAGCGTGAACTAGCTCAGGTTACCAGATGGCAGCATAATCCTCAGTTGTGGCATTCACTGCGTTCGGCACTGCAATTCCAACACAGTTCAAAACTCGCGTCATTAAATTCATGACATTGCAAACATTGCCATTGAGGGAGATCGGCATTTAATGTCGCCAGCTGCGTCTGAGCTGGCTCCAGTTGAGATTCCGGCACCCACAATTCCACAGTTTGTAAATCAACCGGTAATTCACCGACACCGCCCATGAGTGCTTCGCCACGCAATTCCACGGTAATACCACAGGCTTCCAGCATACCTTTCCATGTATGAGCCTGAAGCAGATTTCCACCGGCAACTAATATCTTACGTTCTTCCATGTGACTTCCTACCACTGCACTTTGCTGTTTAGACAAAGAAAAAACAGGAATGATTTAGATGAACAAAAAATGAACTGTTCAAATTTTGTTAATCGCCATGCTACTTCCTGAAAGCACGCCTGTCGAGTTGCCCTGCGTAAAAATTTACTTTTCATCAACATTTGAGCGTCATCGTGCGTAAATATTGAGAAACCGGCTCATAAAAAAACCACCCGTAGGTGGTTTTTTAGCGTTAATAGTGGTTACGGCATGATGGAAGGCTGATCTGCACCTTCTTTCTCTACCTGCACCGGCATCATATGTTCGCGACAGACACCAAGTTTGATGGCTAGGAAGCTCGCAACATAGATTGAAGAGTATGTACCTACGGTGATACCCATCAGCAA
Organism: Shewanella sp. A32; assembly: GCF_029167175.1. Taxonomy (NCBI): domain Bacteria; kingdom Pseudomonadati; phylum Pseudomonadota; class Gammaproteobacteria; order Alteromonadales; family Shewanellaceae; genus Shewanella; species Shewanella sp. A32. Next base: position 16,108 of record NZ_JARFTS010000008.1, on the reverse strand, counting down.
CGACGTGGCAAAGCCATGGATCAACGTACCACCCTTCAGGAAAAGCGCGATCACGGTAATAATCGTTGTACCGGTTGTGATGATAGTACGACTCATCGTCTGCGTAATTGACGCGTTAACCACTTCTGTCGGTGTCGCTTTACGCATCTTCAAGAAGTTTTCTCTGATACGGTCAAATACCACGATAGTGTCGTTAAGTGAGTAACCTACTACCGTTAACACGCCGGCGAGCACTGTCAGGTCAAACTCAAGCTGTAAGAAGGAGAATAGGCCAAGAGTTACTGTCACATCGTGCGCCAACGCGGCTACCGCACCTACTGATAAACGCCACTCAAAACGGAAGGTGACATATATCAAGATACAGATCAGCGCGACTAATACCGCTAATCCGCCCTGCTCTGCGAGCTCTTTACCGACCTGAGGACCAACGAACTCGACACTCTTTTGCACGACATCAGGATCCTGAGCCTTAGCAGCACTGAGTACCAATTTGACCTGGTCATCACTTTTCACGCCTTCTTTAGTCTGTAGTCGTACCACAACATCACGACTAGAACCAAAGTTCTGCACCACGGCACCAGAGGTAATTTCACGGTCCAGCGTATCACGCATTGTGCTGAGATCTGCTGGCTTACTGAAAGTCAGCTGAATAGACGTACCACCGGTAAAATCCAGCCCCCAGTTGATGCCTTTGGTACCTAACGATACCAACGATAATACGACCAGGATCAACGACATAATACTGATCGGCAATGCATGCCGGAGAAAGTTGACTGAGCCTTTAAAGGATAAAATCTGCAACATTTCCACATGCTCCTTATATAGACAGCTTTTTAAGGCGCTTACCGCCCCACAAGGCGTTCACAATCGCACGTGTACCCACAATCGCGGTAAACATGGATGTAGCAATACCGATCATCAAGGTCACAGCGAAGCCCTTAATGGCGCCAGTGCCCACTGCAAATAGGATTAATGCAGTGATGAAGGTGGTAATGTTTGCGTCAGCAATGGTTGAAAATGCGTTAGCATAACCTTCATGGATCGATTGCTGGATTGAACGACCTGCCCGTAACTCTTCACGAATACGTTCGTTAATCAGCACGTTACCGTCCACAGCCATACCGACAGTCAACACCATCCCGGCGATACCTGGCAGCGTTAACACAGCGCCAGGGATCATCGACATGATACCCACGACCATTACGAGGTTCGCGGTCAATGCTAGGTTAGCAATCACACCAAAAGCACGGTAGTAGAACATCATGAATAACAATACTACTGCCATACCCCAAATCATCGCCTGTAAACCATTCTGAATGTTTTCAGCACCAAGGCTTGGACCAATGGTACGTTCTTCAACAATGGATACAGGGGCAATCAAGGCACCGGCACGTAATAGCAATGCCAGATTCTGCGCTTCACCATGGGTTAAGCCGGTGATTACAAAGTTACGACCAAGACGCGCCTGAATTGTCGCCACAGAAATCACTTCTTCCACTTTATTCATTTTTACTGAGCCATCCGGATTGCGTTCGCCGCTATCCTTGTACTCAATGTATAAAGTGGCCATTGGCTTACCGATGTTGTCTTTAGTAACATCGGAGAAAATGCTACCGCCCTTGGCATCGAGGTTAATGCTCACTTGAGGGCGACTGTATTGGTCAAAAGAAGGTTGCGCGCCGGTAATATGATCGCCGGTTAACATGACTTCTTTTTGGAGTACTACTTCACCGCCTTCACGACGTTTGTATACTTCTGAGCCTGCAGGTAACCGACCAGCTTGAGCTGCCGCCAAATCAGTTTTCTGATCCACCATGTGGAATTCGATTGAAGCTGTTGCCCCAAGAATTTCCTTAGCACGAGCGGTATCCTGAACACCAGGCAGTTCTACAATAATGCGCTCTGCCCCCTGACGTTGAACGACAGGTTCAGCAACACCGAGTTCGTTGACACGATTACGAATAGTGGTGATGTTCTGAGTCAGTGCATCTTCTTTAATCTGACGCAAATATTGCTCACTCATCGTAGCGTGCAACACTAATACGTCACCAGCTGAAGCATTGGTAAACACCATTTCATTATTGGAATGGGTTTTCAGATACTGTTCAGCTTTTGTCAGAGACTCTGCATCACGGAAATTGATGTCAATGCCTTTTGGCGTTGCCTTGACACCTGCATAACGAATGCGTTGTTCACGAAGTTCACTACGGAAATCTGCAACTTTAGCATCTTCCATCTTGCGAATGGCTTCACTCATGTCCACTTCCATCAGGAAATGCACACCGCCACGCAAGTCGAGACCCAGTTTCATGGGAGTCGCACCAAGCTTTTCCAACCAGGCTGGAGTCGCAGGCGCCAGGTTCAACGCAACCGAGAAATTTTCACCAAGCGCAGAAGCAATCGCTTCTTTCGCCAGTAACTGATCTTCAGCATTGTTTACGCGCACCAGCAACTGGCCATTTTCCAGCTCAGAACGCTTAATCGCGATGCCCTTGGTAGCAAGCAGCTGATTGACTTCTGTCTGTGTGGCGGCAGTGACTGCCGTACCACGGGTTCCCACCACTTGAACTGCGTGGTCCTCACCAAAGAGGTTGGGGATAGCATAGAAAGCACCGACGGCGATGATAATAATCACCATCAGGTTCTTCCACATAGGATACTTATTTAACACGCCTCAGCTCCCTTGGCTTACAGCGACTGCATAGAGCCTTTTGGCAATACCGCCGCAATATAGTCTTTTTTGATGGTGATTTGAGTGTCATCGTTAAGACTGATCAGCACATAATCATTGTCCTCAGCGATCTTGGCAATCTTGCCTACAATGCCACCGCTGGTTAACACTTCATCACCTTTGCCCAAAGAAGCCATCAGATTTTTGTGTTCTTTCACGCGCTTGGACTGCGGACGGAAAATCATGAAATAGAAGATCAGTGCAAAAATCGCCAGCATAAACACCAATTCCATGGTGCCGCCAGACTGAGGAGCTCCATTGGCTGCACTCGCGTAAGCATTTGAAATAAACATAGTTCTCTCTTCTTATTAACAGTGGATTCAATCAATCGGATCAGGCACTTCTCGCCCCTGACGGCTATAGAAATCCTTTACAAAGGCGTCTAATGTACCTGTCTCTATGGCGCCACGCAAACCTTCCATCAATCTTTGATAATAACGGAGATTGTGAATGGTATTGAGCCGGGCTCCGAGCATTTCATTACAACGGTCGAGATGATGCAGATAGGCTCTGGAGTAATGTTTGCATGTATAACAATCACACTCAGATTCCAATGGTGATGTGTCATCCCTGTGACGTGCATTACGGATTTTTATCACACCATCACTGGTAAAAAGATGACCATTACGTGCGTTTCGTGTGGGCATCACACAGTCGAACATATCAACGCCTCGCCGAACACCTTCCACCAGATCTTCTGGTTTACCCACGCCCATTAAATACCGTGGTTTATCGGCCGGGATCTGCGGACAGACATGTTCCAGGATCCGGTGCATATCCGCTTTAGGTTCACCCACCGCTAAACCGCCGATAGCATAGCCATCGAATCCTATTGCTACTAAACCCTTCAGGCTTTCGTCACGCAAGGTTTCATAAACACTGCCCTGAATAATGCCAAATAACGCATTAGGGTTTTCCAGCCGGTCAAATTCTTCGCGGGACCGTTTAGCCCAACGCAGCGACATCTCCATCGATTTGCGCGCTTCGTCGGGTGTTGCTGGGTAAGGTGTACATTCATCGAAAATCATCACCACATCTGAGCCGAGTGCATGCTGAATTTGCATCGACTTTTCTGGATCGAGGAAAATTTTCTCGCCATTGATAGGCGAACGAAAATGCACGCCTTCTTCGGTAATTTTACGGATATCGCCAAGGCTGAATACCTGGAAACCACCGGAGTCGGTTAAAATTGGCCGAGGCCAATTCATGAAATCATGCAAATCACCGTGTTTTCGCATCACTTCTTCACCGGGACGTAACCAAAGATGAAAAGTATTGCCCAGCAGGATATCAGCGCCAGTGGCACGGACTTCTTCCGGAGTCATCCCCTTTACGGTGCCGTAGGTTCCCACCGGCATAAACGCTGGGGTTTCTACCGTACCCCGCTCAAAAACTAATCGTCCACGTCGAGCGCGGCCATCAGTGGTATCCAATTCAAATTTCATTTATTACCTCGTCAGAGAAACAGTCCGACTTATAAATGGCCTGAAGCCATCAAACAAAAGGGCAACCAGAAGTGCGGCGCACTCCTCTGCCCTGTTTAAACGCCATACGGTTTACAGCAATAGTGTACCGCAATGGCTTATCTCACTTTAATTTCTTAGTCACAAACATGGCATCACCATAACTGAAGAAACGGTATTTCTCCGCAACTGCATGATGGTAGGCAGGCATCACATGTTCAAATCCGGCGAAAGCACTCACCAGCATGATCAACGTGGATTCTGGTAAATGGAAATTAGTCACCATCGCATCTACAACTTTAAAATCGAATCCCGGATAGATAAAAATATCGGTATCGCCGCAGAATGGTTGGATTTCGCCGCCATTGAATTTGGCAGCACTTTCCAGTGAGCGCACCGATGTTGTGCCAACCGCAATAACCCGTTTCCCCGCAGCTTTAGTCGCACGGATCGCTTCAACCACATCTGCCGGCACATTGGCCCACTCGGAATGCATGTGATGCTTCTGAACATCATCTACACGCACCGGCTGAAAAGTACCCGCACCAACGTGCAATGTGACAAAGGCTTGCTTCACCCCTTTTGCTTTCAGCTTTTCCAGCAGTGGTTCGTCAAAATGTAACCCCGCGGTTGGCGCGGCGACTGCGCCTGGATTTTTACTGTAAACCGTCTGATAACGTTCTTTGTCAGCATCCTCATCCGGCCGGTCAATATAGGGTGGCAAAGGCATGTGGCCTACGGCTTCCAACATCGCCAAGATGGTGCTATCGCCCTGTAATTCCAGTTCGAACAGTGCATCATGACGCGCCTGCATTTTCAGTTGATAACCGCCATCAAGCTCAATTGTTGAGCCCACTTTAGGGGATTTAGAACTGCGGACATGTGCCAGCATCCTCTTATCATCGAGCATTCTCTCGAGCAGGATTTCCAGTTTGCCACCGCTGGCTTTATGACCAAATACTCGCGCTGGCACTACACGAGTATTGTTAAATATCATTAAATCGCCTTCTTCTACCAAATCCAGAATATCGGTGAAATGAAGATCACTGAGCGCACCACTATCACCATCCAGACGCAACAGTCTGGATGCACTACGTTCAGGCATAGGGAATTTAGCGATCAACTCTTCAGGTAGATCGAAAGCGAAATCTGCAACTCGCATTGGGGGAGCCTCTGCTTAGCGATAAAACGGCCGCTAGTCTAGGGGCTGGTCGAAACAAGATCAAGAGTCCTTGGGTTCTGACTTCGAAACATCCTCCTGCTTATGTTCATCCATTACAGGCGGGCATGACAAGATTTGCTCAAACGGAATGTCTATTTGCACCCGTTTGCGTTGAGGTTGGGGGTCTTTACCAATGAATTTGCCGATCCAGTTCCACATCATCCTTGATCCTTTAAACCAACAGCCTTTAGAAAGGTACGTATACAATACTATATACGCGTGCCGGCATCTTTGATGCATTTCAAACTCTGGTGGGACATAATAGCCCGATGATAAAAACGCGCAAGTACAAATTATGAACTTTCTGGCCCACTTACACCTGGCGGACATCAGTGGAACATCTCTGGCAGGCAACCTGGCGGGCGATTTTGCTAAAGGCAATATTGCAGATCATCCTTTGCATCTGCAACAAGGAATTTGGTTACATCGTCAACTCGATCGTATCACCGACGATCATGAGCTCATCAAAGAGTTGCGTTGGCAATTTCCTAAATCGCTGCAAAGAGTGGCACCAGTGTTGATTGACTTGGCATTTGACCACATGCTCGCCCGCTGTTGGGATGAATACCATCACACCTCGTTGCCACTATTTTGTGACCAAGCCTATCACGCGTTGGAACAAACGCCGCAATTGCCAGTGCGGCTTCAACGTCTGGTGCCGCTGATGAAACAGGACAATTGGTTATTGTCATACGCGCACCGCAATGGCCTCGAAGCGGCCCTGCAAGGCGTCAGTCGCCGGGTATCACAACCTCAACTGTTCCAAGGTGCCGCCAATGCGCTGGTATCACTGGATGTAGAGGTAGAGATTGCCTTTCGTACTTTCTATCCGCAATTGATGGCCTATAGCCGGATATTAGCGCGCAAAACACCGGAACAATATCTGTGATGATGGGCTGTTTCTGCTAGAATGCGTCGCGACTAAAGGAGCCTTTATGCAGAAGTTTGATTATCAGCCCCCAGCGTTACCTTGGCTGGATATCCGTTATAAAGACCGCGACATTATTGTGATAAATAAGCCGGCAGGGCTACTATCCAATCCAGGTCGGGCTGAGGATACTCACGATTGTGCGCTTACCCGCTTACAACAACTTTACCCAGAAACATTACTGGTCCATCGCTTAGATTGCGCCACCTCTGGGATTATGGTGTTTGCTCGCAGTAAAAAGGCAGAGTCGAATCTGAAGACACAGTTTCAGGAACGTCGTAATGACAAACTGTATATCGCCGAAGTCGCCGGTATTGTCAAAGATGATGAAGGTACCGTAGATCTGCCATTAGCGGCAGATAAACAAAATCCGCCGCTGCAAAAAGTCGATGAGGAAGGACGTAAAGCCGTGACGCATTACCGGGTGTTAGCGCGCCGAGAGCAGTCAACCCTGTTAGCACTGCAGCCGGAAACTGGCCGAACCCATCAATTGCGTGTGCATATGTTGGCGCTTGGCCATCCAATCTTAGGGGATGATTTCTACGGTGATGAACAGGTACAAAAGGCTCGGCCAAGGCTATGCCTTCATGCGGCCAGTTTGATTTTCAATCATCCGTGGTCTGGCAAAGAGATGCATTTTGTCAGCATGGCCGGCTTTTAGAGACCGGTCAGGAAGTTAAAAACTGATTTTTTCCGCAGTACAGTAACAACCATTCTCGTTACAGAATGCGAGGGTATCGTTCCCTTGTAACAACAGATATTCGCCAAAAACATTGCCGTCTTTTTCTTCAAGACGCACACCATCTGCGGTATCAATAGCATTCATTTCATCCAGACTATGGCAACCATCACTAAACCAAGATGCCATTATCCATTTACCGTTATCACGGAAGAGATGTACCTCGTCATTTAGGTTTTCTCGCTGATCGCGCCAACACCCCACTAACTGGCGTTGTCCCTGATGACTCAGCAGTAATCGGCGACGTTTTTCAACTGCAGAAATTCCGGAAAGTTTACTTAATCCCCGCAATTGCAATGGCACTTTATCTTGGATATCCAGCAGTAATCCCATAATACTTTTGCCCCCAAATGCAAAAAGTAATCAAGACGTGAAGGACAGATCGAACCACTCATTGGCACTATTACTATTCGTGAGTGATGACCTTGATATGTGTGCGCAGTGTATCGCATTAACAATTGAAAGACGCGATCAATATCACTCTACTAGCGCTATTTCAGTGTTTAGTGAAACACCTCACAGTGGAGATCATATAGGATAAAGGCAGCCTTAAAGCTGCCTTCATCCTAGATATCATGACGATATTAAGACTGCTGTTGGCGTTCAGCCCCAATACAAGCCGCCGCGGTGAATACCACATCCGTAGAAGAGTTCAATGCGGTTTCTGCTGAATCCTGCACTACGCCGATGATCATACCAACGGCCACGACCTGCATGGCAGTGCTGTTATCAATACCAAATAAACTACAGGCTAGCGGGATCAACAACAATGAGCCACCTGCCACACCTGAGGCGCCACAAGCAGAGATCGAAGCGATTAAACTGAGCAGCAAGGCAGTAGGAATATCCACTGGAATACCCAAGGTGTTGACCGCCGCCAACGTCAGTACCGTGATGGTAATTGCGGCACCGCCCATATTTACCGTTGCCCCTAACGGGATCGACACAGAATAAGTGTCCTCATGCAATTTAAGACGCTCACACAATGCCATATTGACCGGAATATTCGCGGCACTGGAGCGCGTAAAAAAGGCGGTTACCCCACTTTCCCTTAAACAGGTCAGAACTAATGGATACGGGTTCTGATGAGTCTTATAAAAAACCAGTAATGGATTCACCACTAAAGCGATAAATAACATGGCCCCAAGCAATACGGCTAACAAGTGCGCATAGCCTGCCAACACGCCGAAACCAGTTTCAGATACTGCCACAGCGACCAAACCAAACACGCCCAACGGTGCCAGACGGATAACAAAACGCACCATCTGCGAGACACCATGAGCGATATCCCAGAACACCTGTTTACTAGATTCGCTGCCATGGCGCAGCGTAAGTCCAAGACCAATAGCCCAAACCAAGATCCCAATATAATTACCGCTCATCAGTGCATTAACGGGATTATCAATCAGTCGGAACAACAAGGTATGCAACACTTCACCGATATCTTGTGGTGGTGATAACTGTTGTTGGGATGTCTGTAGTTCTAATGAAGATGGGAACATAAAGCTTGCGGCAACAGCTGTGAGTGCCGCCGCAAAAGTACCAACGAGATATAGGATCACCACAGGTTTCATGTTGGTCTGGGTATTTTTCTTCTGGTTAGCAATGGATGCTGTGACCAGCAGGAAGACCAAAATGGGTGCTATTGCTTTGAGTGCACCAACAAACAATTCTCCGAGGAACGCGATTTTTCCAGCCCACTGCGGCGCGATAACTGCCAGCAAGATCCCGGCGATAATACCGGTAAAAATCTGTAATACCAGACTGCCACGAAGTATGCGCTGAAAAATAGAGGAAAATACGTTCATCACTAAACCTATCATTATTATTCATGATGGCGGGCGCCATTGGAGTTACGTTTTTATCGGAGATGCCCCAGCTTGTCCAGCCAGTATCAGGTAAAAACACTAAAATACATGAAAATAAGGCGAGTGATTAATCCCCGGTCAGTGATTTTGCACCACGCAACATGGCTTCCACCAGTTCACGGGCATCAAATTTTGTCAGCGCTTCATTTGCCCCGACCTGATGTGCCTGACTCACGCTAATCTCACTGGATAAAGAGGTGTGCAAAATAATATAGGCATGACGTAACAGTGTATTGTCTCGGACCTCAAACGCCAATTCATAACCATCCAGCCCCGGCATCTCAATGTCGCTCACCAGAATATCTACCGGACGCTGTTCAGCCGCACCTTGCTCCATAATGGATAGTGCTTCCTTACCATTGGAGGTTACATCATATGGAATGTTGAGATCATCCAACGCATCGCACAATTGTTTGCGGGCAACTTTAGAGTCATCTACCAATAAAATGCGCAAAGGCCGCAGCAATTCTCGTTGAATATCGGTGACCCCCACCAGCTTCTGTGAAGCCTGAGGGAAAATTTTTGATAACAGCAGCTCTAAATCCAGTAACTGAATGAGTTGATCGTCGTACCGTGTAACCCCTGTCAGAAACGCATTTTTGCCTAGATTTTGTGGGGGTGACTCAATGTCACGCCAGTTACACTCAACGATTTTATCAATGCCTCGGACCAGAAAGCCAATCACCATCCGCTGACAGTCAGTGATGATGATATACCCTGACTTCATCTCGTCTTTCGTTAACGGGGGATAGCCCACCGCGGCCGCCATATCAACCACCGGAAGTGTGTGTCCACGGATCGCGGCAGCGCCGACGACCGCCGCATGAGCATTAGGTAATTGACTTAGCGGTTGATATGGCACCAATTCACGGATTTTCAGTGTGCCCATGGCAAACAACTGTCGTTGTGACAACCTGAACAAAAGTAATCCTTGTGACTGGTTAGCCTTGCTTTTCATGGGGTCTCCGCAAATAAATGACGTCATTAAACGGCGTTAGCATAACACAGCGGTGAAAAACTACTGTGAGGATGCCAGGATCTGCCGCACAGATTCAGGCTTGCATACGATACAGTACATCAAACACGAATTGATCCCAGCCTTCGTTGGTAAAAGCATCATCATACAATGACCGAACCTGAGCCACCGCGTGTACAGGTGCGGCACCTTGTGTCATTAAGAAGTTAGCCATCATGACACCTAATACCCCAGCGTCAGCGGCAGTCATCAATGCTTTATGGCCCTGCTGTTGCTGACCCTCAACAAATGACAATGCCGCTGGCAGTTGCAGCGCTAATTGTTGCAAAAAGCGATCGTCCGGACTCGGTTGCAGTGGCAATGCCAGTTGCAGCGCGATGATTTCCGATGGCAGTTCACAATCAGTGACAGGTTGCAATTGCAGTACCGCTTGCAGAGCATGCTGTTTAAGCATTGAGGGTAGCGACGACTGCGGCGTAATGGCCAATGCGGCTACAGATTCATTTAACCAGATAAGTTCCACTTCTATTACCACTAAGTAACTGGAATATCGACGATGAAAGATACCCCAATGTTTATTCGCAATCGGTGATATTCTGCAAAAATTTATTTAGATTTCGCTTCCAAGTCCAACAATAGTTGCTTCATTTGCAGCCCCCACGCATAACCAGTCAACTGACCATTTTTACCAATTACCCGATGACAGGGAATGATAATTGCGATGCGATTGGCGCCATTGGCGGTGCCAACCGCACGTGCAGCCGTAGGCTGTTGTATCTGGTCAGCAAGCTCGCCGTAACTGCAACTATCACCGTAAGGTATTTGCATCAACTGTTGCCATACTTTGCGTTGAAATGCCGTACCATCGGGTGCTAATGGCACATTGAACATCTGTCTCGTTCCTGCAAAATACTCTATCAATTGCTGTTTCGCTTGCTGCAGAATTGTCTCTGCTGGCTGGTGACTCGGCTTGGGTGCTGAAACCAATTCAGCACATTGTGCCGAGATAGGACGAAGATAACATAGTCCGGATTCGTTAGCGGCCAACCATAAAACACCACACGGCGAGTCTAATATCAACTCCGCGATTGGTGCAGCGTTGGATGGCACCTTTAGCATTGAAACGACATTGCTCATATTATGACTCCGATACTGAATTTTTAGCCTTGGTTGATGCGGCCTGGTGCCATAACGACAGAGTTAAGTAGCTCCCCCAAGGTGAAATGCTGGCAGCGATAGTCTGACTAAAGCTATTAAGATCCGTTATCTCGGCGACTGCAGCCATTTGCTGTAATTGCTTTTTAATAACTAAATCACTGCAAAGTAAAATGTCCGGTGCTGACAATCCCCGCATGGCAGCGTAGGCAACCGTCCACGGGCCAATACCCTTAATATCGAGCCAATCGTTCAGCAAATGACTGTCGGTAATGGTCTCTGTTGCTTCATCTCTGTGATGCAAATATATGGCCAATCGCTGTAATGTCTGCTGCCGACTTTGCGGCATCGGTAATGGGAGACTTTCCTGAACAGCCAGCAACTCCGCCGAAGGAAAAAATACACAATCCCTGCCATTAATAATCTGTTTTTCACCATATTGCCGCACCAATTGCCCCAACAATGTCGTGGCCTGTTTGAGACTAACTTGTTGTCCTAACACCGCTCGGACACCCGCCTCAAATGATGAGCTACAGCCGGGTAAACGCAACCCTGACATAACCTGTAGCCCGGGTAAATACGCCTGCAACGCTAATAAGCGTTCGTGGATAATCACTGGTTCTGTATCTAAATCCAGGATCTGACGGATCCGCTGTAACCATAACGGAAGCAATTCCAAATTGCCGTCAGCAGCCAATGCAATCTCAACGGAAAAGCGGTGTTGTTCCGGCTGATTGATGGCAAAAAACCAGCCTCGTAACTGATGCTGCTGATGCTTCACTAACAGCGTTCGACCATAACCTTCGTTACCATGCTGTTCAAACCATTCCATTGCTGGCACGGCTCGATAGTGGAAAAAACTGCGAAGGTGTTGCCAGTCATAAGGGGGGCGATAACTTAAAAATAACTGCATAGTACCGTAATCAGAAACAGATTTATGACGACGAATGGCGGACGGTGTCATTTGCAAGCGCTGTTGAAACACTTCATTAAAACGACGCACACTATTAAACCCGGAAGCCAGCGCCACCTGAGTGATGGTTAACCCGGTTTCGTGCAAAAGCTGCTTTGCCAAGAGCAGGCGGCAATATATGGCATACTGTACAGGCGATGTTCCTATCGATTGAGTAAATAATTTACGCAGCCAGCGACTACTAATCCCCAGACGTTCCGCCAGCGAATCCACAGCTGATTGGCTGTCGCCATTTAATGCCCCCTGCTCTATCAGACGCATCGCGCGTTCTAACGTGGTGCGAGTGCCGCGCCAAGCACAAGAACCGGGGGCGCTCTCTGGACGACATCGTAAGCAAGGACGCAAACCCGCTGCCGCAGCCGCAGCAGCGCTGGCAAAATAACGCACGTTATTCTCATTGGCACTGACCGCAGGACATACCGGCCGACAATAAATGCCCGTACTTAAAACCCCGACAAAAAAGCGGCCATCAAAACGGAAATCCCGGCTTAATCGCGCCTGTCGGCAAGTGTCTGGATGTAAGTCCACAAAGCTCATGAGCAGTCACCGATGACTATCGAATATTGCCAAGGTTAACCAACCCAAGGTCGCTTAACCAGCGGAAAACGGAACTCAATTATCATCGTCGTTCCTAAACACAATGAAACCATTAAGCCATGCAGCAACTCCGATAAATAAGGTATGCTAGCGTCAGCATTGGCAAAGAAGAAAAACCATGATCCAGAAGTTGTTTAGTATATTTGAGGGTTGGACCGACCCGTTACCGGATGTCGATCCGGCCCAACCCCCCAAAGGACTGTTTGCGTTTTGCCGCCATTACACTCGCGGTTTTGAAGTTCCACTCGTCATCATGTCAGTACTGACTGCCACCTTAGCGGTATTGGAAGTGTCATTGTTTGGCTTTATGGGACAACTTGTCGATTGGTTAGTCACCAAAGACCCGGCAACATTACTGCAACAGGAAGGGACGAAGTTATTGGGAATGACACTGATGGTACTGGTGTTAATTCCGCTGTTAACACTGGCTCATGCACTGATTGCTTATCAGAGTTTGCTTGGTAACTACCCCATGTCAGTTCGCTGGCTGGCACATAAATATCTGCTTAAGCAAAGCGTAGCGTTCTACCAGAATGATTTTGCGGGGCGTATCGCCGCTAAAGTGATGCAAACGTCCTTAGCCATTCGCGAAACTGTGATGAAATTGCTCGATGTATTGGTGTATATCCTCGTGTATTTCACTTCTATGGTGATCATGATGGCCCGTGCTGACTGGCGTTTAATGATGCCGATGATGCTGTGGCTAGTGATATATATCAGCTTGCAATGGTATTTTGTGCCGCGGTTAAAGCGCGTTTCCAGTGAACAAGCCGATGCCCGCTCAACAATGACCGGTCGCATTGTTGATAGTTACACCAACATCACAACCGTTAAATTATTTGCCCATACCCATCAGGAAGCAGATTACGCACGTACTAGCATGGCAGGCTTTCTGGACACGGTTTACCGCCAAATGCGGCTAGTTACGGGTATCAACGTCAGTGTGCAGGTACTCAACTACTCATTGGCGTTTGCCGTCACCGCGCTGTCGATCTGGTTGTGGATGGGAAGTGCGATTACCGTGGGAGCGATTGCCATTGCAGTGAGTTTGGCATTGCGACTTAATGGTATGTCACAGTGGATCATGTGGGAAGTTAGTGCCCTATTTGAAAATATCGGTACCGTCACTGACGGTATGCACACCTTGTCACAACCCGCCAATATTGTAGATGTTCAGGAAGCGAAACCATTATTGGTGAGCAAAGGTGCCATCGACTTTAATCATGTTAATTTCCATTATGGTGAACAGAACGGGGTATTAAACGATCTGGATCTGCATATAAAACCTGGAGAAAAAATTGGCTTGGTTGGCCGTTCCGGTGCAGGTAAATCAACCATGGTTAACCTGCTGATGCGATTTTATGATGTGGAAAAGGGCAATATCTGCATCGATGGACAGAACATCCGGGAAATATCCCAGGATTCATTACGCTCCAATATTGGTATGGTGACGCAGGATACTTCCCTGCTCCATCGTTCTATTCGCGAGAATATTCTCTACGGTAGACCAGATGCGACTGAAGCGGAGATGCTGCAATCAATCGAAAAAGCTCAGGCAAAAGAATTTATCGCCACCTTGACTGATCCCAAAGGTAACAGTGGTTTAGATGCACAGGTTGGAGAACGCGGCGTTAAACTTTCTGGTGGTCAGCGCCAACGTATAGCCATTGCCCGTGTGCTGCTGAAGGATGCACCAATACTGATCCTTGACGAAGCCACCTCAGCACTGGACTCCGAAGTCGAAGCCGCTATTCAGGAAAGTCTGTATCAGCTAATGGAAGGCAAAACCGTTATTGCTATTGCGCATCGTTTGTCGACCATTGCTGCGATGGATCGCCTGATAGTACTGGATCAAGGGCGCGTTATTGAGCAGGGAACACACCAAGAACTGTTGCAGAATAATGGCATCTATGCGCATTTGTGGGCGCATCAGACCGGCGGTTTCCTCGGCGTTGACTAAGAGATATTTATTGTAAGAGCGGAATAGCGATTAATACGGATTGTCACAGATGCTTGAATCGGCAGCAACCGATACAAGGATATTACAATTTGTCCCGTCCTAAGATAAACGGAAATACGGGCTATTCCAATCTTAGGTTTTAGAGCTTGCAACAGCAGCAAACCAAGAGTCACCGATTAATTTGCCGCTGCACTGGTAGTATTTTTAACTAACGACAGGTTCATCATCATGGATATGAACCCATTCTGCTTTATCTTTAGAATAAACTTGGATTTTAGGGGCTAAATCTTCAGAATAATTGTCAACTTCTCCGAGTGGAACCATAAAGTCCGTAGGAAAATGTTTTCCATTAATGCCATAAACCGTAGAGCCGCAATTAGCGCAAAAATATTTTTGTGATACTTCTGAAAAATGATACGTAGAGATCTCTTCCCTGCCTGAGTTAACTTTGAACTGAGACTTTGGCACGACAATCCAAGAACTATAATCGGAACCCTGTAATTTCCTACAATTATTGCAGTGGCATTTAACTACCGTTTTTACTGGCAACTCAAATTCCCAGCTTACATGTCCACAGTGGCAGCCACCTTGAATCTTATTCATTTAAATGCTCCAAGCCAATGAAAATTAAACATTTTATATCGTGCAAATATACATGTTAATAACGGGCTTTTCCACTTTGATCGATGTCTAGCTGAGCATGACAATTCACGCCGCCTTAGGAGTCGATATCATCTAAGAGGTGAGTCTCTCACCTCTTATCAGGTGGCTAAATTCACTGTGCGACTACAGGTCATAATAGACAATAGCAAAGGTTGACTTGCATAAATCGATACCCGGCGCTTGAATAAACGCGGTAGCTCACCTCCTGTCCAAACTTAATCTCAGCATAATTGCTAAAATTGGAGGCCCACTATCACATTAAACCCAACAATACGGGGCCTTTTAGCAACTGATATAAAATGGGCTCGAACTAAATCGCAGGCATAAAAAAACCGCCTGAGGCGGTTCATTATGTGTTGGTGGAGCTATGCGGGATCGAACCGCAGACCTCTTGCATGCCATGCAAGCGCTCTCCCAGCTGAGCTATAACCCCAAATTCAGATCCCAGACGGAAGTGAATTGGCATCCCCTAGGGGATTCGAACCCCTGTTACCGCCGTGAAAGGGCGGTGTCCTAGGCCTCTAGACGAAGGGGACACTGGACCGAAACTTTACTCTGTTTCCTGAGGCGGTATGAAACCTGCTGACTCTTTTATTTTACTGATATAAGGCTGTATCAGTAAAATTGGCATCCCGAAGGACCCTGAATAAGCAATTGGTGGAGCTATGCGGGATCGAACCGCAGACCTCTTGCATGCCATGCAAGCGCTCTCCCAGCTGAGCTATAGCCCCGAAATTCTTGTTCCGAAAATCGGTTTTGGCATCCCCTAGGGGATTCGAACCCCTGTTACCGCCGTGAAAGGGCGGTGTCCTAGGCCTCTAGACGAAGGGGAC